>NZ_QRLS01000003.1:3375-3677 GCF_003472325.1 Collinsella sp. AM12-1 | reverse complement strand
GCTGGATCACCTCCTTTCTAGGGAGATACATTCTTAGAGAGATCAACTTAACTCGAATAGAGGGCAGGAGCCCGTCCGGTAGATGTCCGCCAGGATAAGTCCCCGCAGCACCCGGTCCCCGGGGTCGCACCCGCGTACCTTGAGAGCCGCATAGCGATAGGAGAGAGATGGAAGATCATTCTTCCAGACTCGATTCTTTTCTGCGATTAAATCAAGAATGATAGCAATCATTCATCCGATCCAAACAAGAAGAATTCACTTATACATGAGTGAGGAGCATCTGATCGCGAGCACAGTCAACT
>NZ_QRLS01000003.1:0-3365 GCF_003472325.1 Collinsella sp. AM12-1 | reverse complement strand
CTTAACTCGAATAGAGGGCAGGAGCCCGTCCGGTAGATGTCCGCCAGGATAAGTCCCCGCAGCACCCGGTCCCCGGGGTCGCACCCGCGTACCTTGAGAGCCGCATAGCGATAGGAGAGAGATGGAAGATCATTCTTCCAGACTCGATTCTTTTCTGCGATTAAATCAAGAATGATAGCAATCATTCATCCGATCCAAACAAGAAGAATTCACTTATATATGAGTGAGGAGCATCTGATCGCGAGCACAGTGAAGACACTGTGCCGCGGTATGAGATACCCGAATTGCGACATACGAGCGCTATTCATGATATCGATTAATTTAACTTAATTAGCGACACGTGGATATCCCGCGGGCCCGATGCGGTCCCGCAAGATACCACGGGCGCACGGCGGATGCCTTGGCACAGGGAGCCGATGAAGGACGCGGCAAGCTGCGATAATCCCCGGCGAGGAGCACACATCCTTCGACCCGGGGGTCTCCGAATGGGCGAACCCATGCACAGCAGTGTGCATATCCCCGGCCCGAACACATAGGGCCGGGGAGGACAACCCGGGGAACTGAAACATCTAAGTACCCGGAGGAGAGGAAATCAATCTCGAGACTCCCCGAGTAGCGGCGAGCGAAAGGGGACCGATGGCCAAACCGTCGAGCGGGCATACCCGGCAGGGGTTCCGCCGACGGGGTTGCAGGGCCGCGCATCCGGGGGCTGCCGCCCCCGGGCGCAGGTCCGGCTGGGGAGCGGAACGGCATGGGAGGGCCGGCCGCAGCGGGTGACAGCCCCGTACGCGAACCCAGACCGGACGGCGCGACGCGGTCCCTGAGTAGGGCCGGGCACGTGAAACCCGGTCCGAACCTGGGTGGACCACCATCCAAGCCTGAGTACTACCCTGTGACCGATAGCGCACCAGTACCGTGAGGGAAAGGTGAAAAGCACCCCGGGAGGGGAGTGAAACAGTACCTGAAACCGTGCGCCCACGAGCAGTCGGAGCACCTATACGGTGTGACGGCGTGCCTTTTGTAGAATGAGCCAGCGAGTCGCTGGCGCGGGGCGAGGTTAACCGAAAGGGAGCCGGAGCGAAAGCGAGCCTTAACAGGGCGACTTGAGTCCCGCGCCGCGGACGCGAAGCCGGGTGAGCTATCCGTGGGCAGGCTGAAGCGGGGGTAAGACCCCGTGGAGGGCCGAACGCACGTCGGTTGAAAACGGCGGCGATGACCTGCGGATAGGGGTGAAAGGCCAATCAAACCCGGAGATATCTCGTTCTCCCCGAAATAGCTTTAGGGCTAGCGTCGCGCGTTCACCGCCGGAGGTAGAGCACCGGATGGACGAGGGGGCTTCGCCGCCTACCGAATCCAACCGAACTCCGAATGCCGGCGGCCCAGAGCGCGGCAGTCAGAGCATGTGGGCTAAGCTGTGTGCTCGAGAGGGAAACAGCCCGGACCGCCCGCTAAGGTCCCCAAGTTCCAGCCGAGTGGCAAAGGATGTGCGTCCGCCCAGACAACCAGGATGTTGGCTTAGAAGCAGCCATGCATTCAAAGAGTGCGTAACAGCTCACTGGTCGAGTGGACATGCGCCGACAATACACGGGGCTAAGCTGGACACCGAAGCGGCGGGATTTTGATTTTCAGAATCGGTAGGGGAGCTTCCCATGGGCGGCGAAGCCGCCGGGCGACCGGCGGTGGAGCGCATGGGAGTGAGAATGCTGGCATGAGTAGCGAGAGACGAGAGAGTAACTCGTCCGCCGTGAACCCGAGGTTTCCTGGGCAAGGCTAATCCTCCCAGGGTCAGTCGGGGGCTAAGGCGAGGCCGGGAGGCGTAGCCGACGCGCAGCAGGCAGACATTCCTGCACCGCGCACGCGGCGCTACGACCGACGGGGCGACGGATGGGGGTGGCTCGGCGGGGTTCTGGACGTCCCCGTGATGGAGCGCGGCCCGCGGACCAGGGAAATCCGGTCCGCACACAGGGCGAGGCTCCGGACGAAGCGATCAAGCGAAGCGAGTGAGCCCGAGGTCCCTAGAAAAACCCCTAGGCAGGCGCGTGCGCGCCCGTACCGCAAACCGACACAGGTGGGTGGGTAGAACATACCGAGGCGATCGGGTCAACCATGGTCAAGGAACTCGGCACAATGGCCCCGTAACTTCGGGAGAAGGGGTGCCCGCGCGTACGTGAACGGACTTGCTCCGGGAGCGGAGGCGGGCCGCAGTGGAGAGGCCCAAGCGACTGTTTACCAAAAACACAGGACTCTGCAGAAGCCGCAAGGCGACGTATAGGGTCTGACGCCTGCCCGGTGCCGGAAGGTCACGCGGAGGAGTTAGCCGCAAGGCGAAGCCCCGAAGCCAAGCCCCGGTAAACGGCGGCCGTAACTATAACGGTCCTAAGGTAGCGAAATTCCTTGTCGGGTAAGTTCCGACCTGCACGAAAGGCGCAACGACTTGGGCGCTGTCTCGACCATGGACCCGGTGAAATTGCACTGGTCGTGAAGATGCGACTTACCCGCGGAAGGACGGAGAGACCCCGTGAACCTTCACTGCAGCTTGGCATTGGCCGCTGGTCCCGCGTGTAGAGGATAGGCAGGAGGCATCGATCCGGAGGCGCCAGCCCCCGGGGAGCCGCCCTTGGAATACTGCCCTCGCGCGACCGGCGTCCTAACCCGAGGCCGTCAACCGGCTCGGGGACCGTGCCAGGCGGGCAGTTTGACTGGGGCGGTCGCCTCCTAAAGGGTAACGGAGGCGCGCGAAGGTCCGCTCGGGACGGTCGGCAACCGTCCTTTTGAATGCAAGAGTACAAGCGGGCTTGACTGCGAGGCCCACAAGCCGAGCAGGTGCGAAAGCAGGCTCTAGTGATCCGGCGGCCCCGAGTGGGTGGGCCGTCGCTCAACGGATAAAAGGTACTCCGGGGATAACAGGCTGATCTTGCCCAAGAGTCCACATCGACGGCAAGGTTTGGCACCTCGATGTCGGCTCATCGCATCCTGGGGCTGGAGCAGGTCCCAAGGGTACGGCTGTTCGCCGTTTAAAGCGGTACGCGAGCTGGGTTCAGAACGTCGTGAGACAGTTCGGTCCCTATCCTCCGTGGGCGCAGGAGAATCGATGGAGGCTGCCCCCAGTACGAGAGGACCGGGGTGGACGCACCTCCGGTGAACCGGTTGTCGACCAACGGCACGGCCGGGTAGCCGCGTGCGGCGCGGATAACCGCTGAAGGCATCTAAGCGGGAAGCCGTTCCAGGGATTAGTTCTCCTTCCGGTAAGGGCCCAGGTAGACTACCTGGTCGATAGACGGCAGGTGCAAGGCTGGCGACAGCCTCAGCCGAGCCGCACTAATCGCCCGAGCTCTTCCGGAACCGCACCTCGCGGCCCGCGGGAC
>NZ_QRLS01000029.1:0-10096 GCF_003472325.1 Collinsella sp. AM12-1 | reverse complement strand
CATCGACGTCTTCAATACAGAAGATATCAGTGCGGAATGTTCCGGAGGGAAGCCCCCGTCACGCCCCCGGATTCCCTGCGTTTACGGCCTTGAGGTCGGCGTGGGCGGAGGACTTGGTTGTTGGGAATACGTGTCCCGGTCGCTGTTTCGCGGCTTTGCCGCGAAAGGCGCGCCGCTTTGGGGCGAGTGGAGGATGTGGTTGTTGCAGTGGCTTGTCCCCTTCGCTGTTTCGCGCTTTGCGCGAAAGGCGCGCTACTTTGGGATGGGTGGGGAACGTGGTTGTTGTGGCAACTGATCCCCACCACAAATTACCCTCGGCATACTTGCGCGAACGATTGCTCGTGCTACACTTGCAAGTGCTGTTTCAGGGCGGGGTGGAATTCCCCACTGGCGGTAAATCGGGCGGTGCCAAAGGGGTGCCGCGGAGCAGGCGAGGCGTCTGCGACCGAGCCGATGAGTCCGCGACCCGAGCGTGTGTTGGTTCGCATGCCGGCTGAACTGGTGAGATTCCAGTACCAACGGTTAGAGTCCGGATGAAAGAGGCAGGTGATCTTATGTCTGAACAGTCGCAGCATATCCATTTTGAGAACACGAATAGGTGGAGCACCAAACAGCTCGTTACCATGGCGCTGATGTGCGCCTTGGGCGCCCTGTTTATGTACGTGCAGCTGCCCATTCTTCCCTCGGCGCCGTTTTTGACGTATGACCCGTCGCTGGTGCCGGCGATGGTGTGCGGTTTTGCGTATAGCCCTGGCGCCGGCACTGCTGTTGCCGCCATGGCGATCGTTATCCATGCGCTCACCACGGGTGACTGGGTCGGCGCGCTTATGAACCTGGTTGCCACGCTGGGCTACATTCTGCCCGCGGCTATCGTCTACCAGAAGATGCATACCTATAAGGGTGCCGTGATTGGCCTAGCGCTCGGCGTCATTGCCGCTACGGCGTTGTCTATGGTCGCAAACCTTACCATTGGTGTTTGGTTCTGGTATGGCTCGGTCGATGTGATCGCCCCGCTCATGATTCCCGCCGTGCTGCCGTTCAACCTTATCAAGACTGTCCTTAACTCGGTATTGACGCTTGCAGTGTACAAGGCGGTCTCCAACCTCATCACGCCTAAAAAGGACCAGGTCAAAGGCCGCGCATGATTGAGTGTCGGGGCGTTTCCTTTAGCTATGACGGTGCCGTACCGGCACTCGACGGCGTCGATCTGAACATCGAGGACGGGGAGTTTTTCTGCATCCTCGGTGGCAATGGATCGGGCAAGTCGACGTTTGCCAAGCATCTGAATGCACTGTTGCAGCCCGATGCGGGCACGGTACGCATCAACGGCATGGATGCGTCCGACCCCGAGCTGGTCTACGACATTCGTTCGACCGCGGGCATGGTATTCCAAAATCCAGATGACCAGCTGGTGGCAACGCTTGTCGAAGATGACGTTGCGTTTGGTCCCGAAAACCTTGGCGTGCCATCGGCACAAATTGCGCAGCGGGTACGCGAGGCGCTGAAGGGCGTGGGCCTGGTGGGCTTTGAGCGCCACGAGACCCATGCGCTTTCGGGCGGTCAAAAGCAGCGTGTGGCGCTTGCCGGTGTGCTCGCCATGGAACCGCGCGTGCTCATATTGGACGAGGCTTCTTCAATGCTCAATCCGCGTGGACGCAAGGGCCTCATGAAGGCTTGCCACGCGTTGCACGATCGCGGCATGACCATCGTGATGATTACGCACTTTATGGAAGAGGCCGCCGAGGCCGATCGTGTCGCGGTATTTCGGGCGGGGCGCGTTGCCATGCTCGGTACGCCCGAGGAAATCTTGACACGGGCGGACGAACTTGCGCAGCTCAACTTGGATATGCCGGCGTCGTGCTGCTTGGGCACGGCGCTTCGTGCGAAGGGCGTGCCCGTTCATGCGCAGGTGCGCGAGGTGGATATGGTCGCCGAGATTGCGCAGGCATATGCCGACCGGAGTGGGGAAGACACCGCAGGGCGGCCTTCTGCATCCGATTCTCGTGTGCTCGACAACGCCTCCTCTGCAACCGACGGGACAGCCGCGTCGGAGCCCGTCATCGAGATTTCGCACCTCTCGCATAGTTACTCGCTGAGCGCCCGCGAGCGCCGCCGCTGGCATAAGCGCTCGGCCACTGCGGGCAAATCGAACAAACAGGCCCTCTGGGGAAACGACCCCAGCAGCCCGTGGGCGCTGCGCGATGTATCGCTGGCGGTGCGTCGCGGCGAGTTCCTGGGCTTGGCAGGTCATACCGGTTCGGGTAAGTCGACGCTGGTCCAGCATCTCAACGGTTTGATTCGCCCCCAGGAGGGATCCGTTCGCGCGCTGGGGCTCGATCTGTCAAACAAGAAAGACGCCGCTACGGTTAAGGCCAAGGTTGGCGTGGTGTTTCAGTATCCCGAGCGCCAGCTATTTGCCGAAACCGTGGCGCAGGACGTGGCGTTTGGTCCGCACAACCTTGGCCTGCCACAAGACGAGGTCGCACGCCGTGTCGCATCATCGCTTACGCGCGTGGGCCTCGATCTTTCCACGGTCGGCGACAAGAGTCCCTTTGAGCTTTCGGGCGGTCAGCAACGGCGTGTGGCATTCGCCGGCGTGCTCGCCATGGAGCCCGAAGTCCTGGTGCTCGATGAACCCATGGCGGGGCTCGATCCGGCTGCGCGCAGGGATTTCCTTGAGCTTATCGATCGACTTCACCGCGATGGCCTGACCGTTGTCATGGTTTCGCACAGCATGGATGACCTGGCCAATTGCTGCGACCGTATCGTCGTAATGAACGAAGGCGCGGTGTTTGCCGAGGGAACCCCCGCGCAGGTGTTTGCGCGTGCCGATGAGCTCAAGTCGATCGGCTTGGGCGTTCCCGCCGCCCAGCGTATGGCGCTGGCGCTTACGGAGGCGGGCGTGCCGCTGCGTCGCGGTGGGCTCTATACGGTTGAGTCGTTGGCCGACGAGTTGGCAGATTTGCTGATCGGTCGCTCAGACGGTCCTTCTAACGTCGCGGACATTGCTAAATCCAAGACGGTCGCGCGAGAGGAGGGCTGCTAATGGAGGCGTTTTCGTTTGGCAGCTACTATCCCGGCGATAGTGCGATCCACCGCCTGGACCCGCGAACTAAGTTGCTCTTGGGCTTTGTGTTTCTGATCACGACGCTCACGGTCAGCAGCTTCCGCGGACTGGCCCCGGTCGCAATCTTCGTTGTCCTGATCTATACCGTGTCCCGGGTGCCGTTGCGCCGGGTCCTATCATCGATGGCACCATTGCTGGCGATTGTCGTGGTGGTCGCAGTGCTCAACCTGTTTTCCGACCAGAGCGGGCGCATTCTGTGGCAGCTTGGCTTTTTGCAGATAAGCGAGGGCTCGCTGCATTCCGCCGCCTTTATGGCGTGCCGCCTGAGCTTGATGATGGCCGGCATGAGCGCCATTACGCTCACCACGCCTACGCTCGACCTCACCGCGGGCTTTGAGCGTCTGCTCGCACCGTTTGCGCGCGTGGGGCTCCCTGCGCATGAGCTCGGCATGATCATGGGCATCGCGTTGCGCTTTATGCCGCAGTTTGCCACCGAGATGAAGCAGACGGCGGACGCGCAGGCAAGCCGCGGTGCACGCGTAACGGGTGGCCCGCTCGGCGGCGTGCGTATGCTCGGCAGTGTGGCGATTCCACTGTTCACGGGCGTGTTCCGTCATGCCGAGACGTTGTCTGCCGCCATGGATGCACGCTGCTATCACGGCGAGCAGGGCCGCACGCGTCTGCATGCACTTGCATTTCGCCGCGGGGATGCGCTGGCTGCGGTTGTGACGATGCTGCTGTTTGCGTGTGTCATCGTCGTCAACCTTCAACTTGTTTAGGCGCGATTCGAGCGCAAGAAAGGGGTCCCTATGACCGACAACGACCGCACGGCTCAGCTTGAGCGCGCCTGTTCGTATCTCAGGCGCATTCCGGCGTGGTATCTGGCCACGACCGATGTGACCGACGGGCATCAGCCTCGCGTGAGGCCGTTTTCGTTTGCCATGGTCGATGACGGTAAGCTGTGGTTTTGCACGTCGCGCGACAAGGATGTGTGGGCGGAGCTGAGTGCGAATCCCAAGTTTGAGCTCTCGGGCTGGAAGCCGGGGGAATGTTGGATCGTGTTGACCGGCGAGGCCGCACTTGAGGACGACGCGGTTGCGAGCGACAAGGTGCGTCAAGCGGGTTTTAAGCACATGGTGGGCATCGGCGAGGAACACGAGAGTGCCAACGACGGCCGCCTTGCTTTCTTTTCGGTCCGCAACATTGCCGCGCGCTTCTGTGATATCGACGGCAGCGAGGAGCGCCTGGAGCTCTAGAGCGTCTCAAATTAACTACCCGTTCCGAATTAGCTAGCGCCAGGAGGACACATGGACGGATTGAATACGGTGTTGGAGTATCTGACGTCGGTGCCGGCATGGTATTTGGCGACGAGCGTTGACGGACAGCCTCATGTGCGTCCGTTTTCGTTTGCGCAGATCCAGGACGGCAAGCTGTGGTTTGTAACAGCGCGCACCAAAGATGTGTGGCAAGAGCTGCTGCAAAACCAGCGCTTTGAGGCCACGAGTTGGTGGCCGGGCCATGGCTGGCTCATCTTGCGCGGGCGTGCCGGCTTGGATGACCGGGCTTTAGGCGAAATGCGCGAAGCTGGGTGGAAGCATCTAGAGCGCCTGGGCGAGCACTATGAGGGGCCTAACGATCCCACGCTCGTCTTCTTTAGCGTGGAGGAACCCGAGGCCTTTATCTGCAACCATGACGAATGGGTGCCGGTCGAGCTCTAAACGAGTCTCTCAGCAAGCTTCGACAATTCAAATTCTCGCATGTAGCGGGCCCCACATTGCAACGTCACCGCAAGGCGCACTGGGCAATATGGGGTCCGTGTTTATTTGTCAACTCCTTTGAGTGAATGTGTCGTGACTGTTTCAATGCATGAATATGCAAAAGATTTGCGTATAAATGCATCTTCTGGTGCTAAAGTTTCAACCTACTTCATAACGACGGCTGCAGGATGCGTATTGGTGCATAACTGCAGACAAGGAGTCTGATATGTCTGTAAAGGTTGGAATCGTCGGTGCGGCTGGATATGCCGGCGCCGAGCTCATTCACCTCGTCCTCGGTCATCCCGAGTTTGAACTTGTTGCCATTACGTCCAACGCCGATGCCGGCCAGCCGCTGTCTGCGGTGTACCCGAGCTTCACCGGCGTAAGCGATCTTGCCTTTACGACGCATGATGCCCCCGAGCTCAAGAACTGCGACGCGGTCTTTTTGGCCGTGCCGCACACGGCCGCCATGGCACAGGTGCCCGCCTTGCTTGCCGCGGGAGTCTCCTGCATTGACCTCTCGGCCGACTATCGCCTGAGCGATCCGGCCACCTTTGAGGCCTGGTATGCCGCCGAGCACACGAGCCCCGAGCTACTCAAGAGCCGCGCCTTTGGTCTGCCCGAGCTATTCTGCCAGGATTTGGAGACCGCTGCATCCGACCACGCCGACGGCAAGCCCGTACTGGTCGCCTGCGCCGGTTGCTATCCCACCGCAACGAGCCTTGCCGCCGCGCCTGCCGTGCGCGCCGGCTGGGTTGCCCAGAGCGGACCCGTGATCGTTGACGCTATCAGCGGTGTAACGGGTGCCGGTAAGTCCTGCAACGCCCGTACGCGTTTTTGCAGTGCAGACGAGAACCTGGAGGCCTATGGCGCAGGAAAACATCGCCATACGCCCGAGATCGAGCAGATTCTTGGCCTAGCCGACCACATCGTTTTCACCCCGCACCTGGCACCGCTCAAGCGCGGTCTGCTCTCTACGGTGACGATGCCGCTTACGCCGCAGGCTATCGATACCTTGACCCTTGAGGATGTCGTCGACCATTACAGACAGTTCTACGCCGGTCGCACCTTTGTGCGCGTGCTCGATGCCGGCGAGCAGCCCAAGACGGCCTCGGTCGTCGGCACCAATGCTGCCCAGATCGGCCTTGCACTCAACAAGCGCGCGGGCGTGCTGGTGGCGACGGGAGCGATCGACAATCTGTGCAAGGGTGCTGCCGGTCAGGCGGTCCAGTGCGCCAACATCGTCTTTGGTTTTGACGAGCGACGAGGCTTGCCCACAGTGGCGTGCCCGGTGTAGCACATTCGATTGTTAACGATTTGGTAGTCGGGCATCGAGTGGGGCGCCACTCTTAAGCTGGTCTCATGATTGTGGCTGGCATGGCGCACCAACCGATGCCCTTTTTTGTTTGACATAAGGAGTCATAAAGACGATGAATACCGAGCTGTTTGATATCAAGATTCGCGCCGTCGAGGGTGGCGTTACGGCTGCGGCTGGTTTTAAAGCTGCAGGCATCCACGCTGGGTTCCGCAAGAATCCCGAGCGCCTGGATTACGCGCTCGTCGTGCCCGATAAACCCTGTCCCGGTGCCGGCGTGTTTACCACCAATCGCTTTTGCGCGGCGCCCGTGCAGGTGAGCCGTGCCCACCTGGGCGGTGCCGACAAGGGCTACGGTATCATCGCCGGCGTTTCGGTCAACTCTGGCAATGCCAACGCCGCCACGGGTGAGACCGGTCTTGCCTGCGCGCGCGAGACCTGCAACATCGCCTCGCAGGTCATCGGCTGCGAGCCCCAGCAGATTCTGATTGCCTCCACGGGTGTGATTGGCCAGATTCTGCCGATCGACACGTTTGAGACCGCCATTCCTGCTGCCTACGAGGCGCTCTCCGCCCACGGTGGCGCCGATGCCGCTCGCGCCATCATGACGACCGACACGCACTCCAAGGAGTACGCCGTGTCCTACGTCAGTGAGGCTGCGGGTCATGCGAGCAATGTCTATACGGTAGGCGGAATGTGCAAGGGCTCGGGTATGATCATGCCCAACATGGCCACCATGATCGCAGCTATCACCACCGATGCCCCCGTCGAGCCGGCGGCACTTCATGCCCTGCTGCTCTCGACCGTCAAGCAGACCTTTAACAAGGTAACGGTCGATTCCGACACCTCGACCAACGACACCTGCATCATGCTTGCCTCCGGTGCCGCTGCCGCAGATGCCGAGCCTATCGTCGAGGGCTCCGATGCTTTTGACGAGTTGGCATTTGCCGTGCACGAGGTGTGCGAGAGCCTGGCGCGCAATATTGCCGCCGATGGTGAGGGCGCATCCAAGCTTGTTACAGTCAACGTTACCGGCGCCGTGAACGACGAGGAGGCCGATATCGCCGCCCGTGCCGTTGCCAACTCGCCGCTCGTTAAGACCTGCATCGCCGGCCACGACTGCAACTGGGGCCGCGTTGCTATGGCGCTTGGCAAGTGCGGCGTGAAGTTTAATCAGGAAGACGTTTCCATCGACATGATGGGCATGCCTGTCTGTCGCGACGGTCTGACTGTTCCCTTTGACGAGGACGAGGCTCTACGACGTTTCGAGGCGCCCGAGATCGTGATCTCGGCCGACCTGGGCGCAGGCGACGCGGCAACGACCGTGTGGACCTGCGACCTCACGCATGAGTACATCTCCATCAACGGCGACTACCGTTCCTAGATTCCGGGCACGCTGCGCATCTTGCCGCGATTGCGGACAGCGGAGCACGGCGCGATAACGATATGAAAGACGAGGCAGATTATGAAATTCGCACGCGATTGTCGTTCGAGCGAATCCAACGAAGCAACCGCGCAGCTGCTGTTCGAAGCGCTGCCGTGGATTAAGAACCTGACCGGCAAGACGGTTGTTATCAAATATGGCGGAGCCGCCATGGTTGATGAGCAGCTGCGCCGCGACGTGATGAGCGACATCGTTTTGCTCAAGATCATCGGTATGCGCCCCGTCATCGTGCACGGCGGCGGCAAGGCTATTAACGAGGCGCTGAGCCATTACGATATTCCCGTCGAGTTTAAGAACGGCCAGCGCGTGACCACGCCGGCGACGATGGATATCGTGCGCGAGGTGCTGGGCGGCAAGGTTAACCAGGAGCTGGTTGCTGCCATCAACCACCACGGCAACCTGGCCGTGGGCGTGTCGGGCAGCGATGCCGGCACGCTCATCGCCGAGCCGCTCGACCCCGAACTCGGCCGCGTAGGCAAGGTCACGCACGTTAACACCGACTATATCGAGCGTCTGCTCGATAGCGAGTACATCCCCGTCATCGCTACCGTCGCGGCGGGGGAGGACGGCGGTTTCTTCAACATCAACGCCGATACCGCCGCCGGTGCCGTTGCGGCGGCGCTGCATGCGCATAAGGCGATCTTTTTGACCGACGTCGACGGCCTGTACAAGGACTTTAGCGATAAAGACTCACTCATCTCCAACCTAACGCTCGACGAGGTTAACGAAATGCTCTACGGCGGCGAGGTCGATAAGGGCATGATTCCCAAGCTGCGTGCGGCCGTCGATGCGCTTGCCGGCGGCGTATTTCGCGCTCACATCATCAACGGCACCACGCCGCATTCGCTGCTGCTGGAGCTGCTGACCGATGCCGGCGTCGGTACCGTGATCCATTCCACCGAGACGGCTTACGAGTTCGATACGCATCCGCATCCGCTTTCGACGTTTGCTGCGCGTCTGACCGAGAACCTCGACGAGGTCGAGAAGCTTCAGACGGTCTAACTGACTCGCAGCCGCCCCATTCCTGCACCCATAGGCCTGCGCCGTCTGGCGCCCAACGAAAGGCATCCCATGTCACTTGCAGCTCAGCAATCGCTTGAATCCCATTACGTTATGCATACCTTTGGCCGCTCTCCGGTCGAGTTTGTCGAGGGTCACGGCATGAAGCTCACCGGCGACGATGGTCGTGAGTACCTCGACTTTCTTGCCGGCATCGGCGTGTGCAGCCTAGGTCATGGCGACCCGGCTGTGCTCTCGGCGCTCGAGGCACAGACCAAAAAGCTCATGCATGTCTCCAATTACTTCTACATCGAGCAGCGTGGACAGGTCGCGGCGCTGCTGTCCAAGCTTGCCAACGACGACTTAGATGGTGCACGCGTGCTTGCCGATGCCATTGCCGCCGGCGATGAGACCACGGCAGCTGCTCTTGGTGCCCCGGCTGCGGATGAGCAGGTTTGGGAGACCTTCTTTGCCAACTCCGGCGCCGAGGCCAACGAGGGCTCGATGAAGCTCGCGCGCCTGTACGCCAAGCGTGCCGGTAACGGCGGCAACACTATCGTGTGCATGCGCGGCGGCTTCCACGGCCGTACGCTCGAGACCATTGCCGCCACCATGCAGGATTGGCTGCAGGATAGTTTCCGCCCGCTGCCGGGTGGCTTTGTGGCCTGCACGCCCAACGATATCGATGAACTGCGTGCGATCTTTAAGCAGCTGGGGAGCGAAATTTGTGCCGTGATGCTCGAGCCGATCCAGGGCGAGAGCGGTGTGCACCCCATGACCGAGGAGTTTATGGCGGCAGCGCGCGACCTGGCACACGAAGTGGGCGCCGTGCTTATCGCCGACGAGGTCCAGTGCGGCATCTTCCGCTCCGGCAAGCCGTTTGCATTCCAAGCCTATGGCGTGGAACCCGACATCATGAGCCTTGCCAAGGGCATTGCTGATGGCGTGCCCATGGGTGCCGTCGTGGCAAAGAAGGAGATTGCCGACGTGTTTAAGCCGGGCGACCACGGCTCGACGTTTGGCGGTAGCTGCTTGGCCATCGCGGCGTGTGCCGCGACGCTCTCCGCACTCGTGCGCGGCGATTATGCCGACCACGCTGCCAAGGTAGGCGCCTATATGGAGGCAAAGCTCGCCAAGCTGCCGAACGTGACCGAGGTGCGTGGCCGCGGCTTGATGCTCGGCTGCGATCTGGACGATACTGCGGGTGATGCACACGACGTTGTGGCCCGTGCATTGGGGGCTGGTGCCGTGATTAACGCTACGGGTGCCCATACGCTGCGTTTCCTGCCGCCGCTCGTCTGCGAGGAATCCGACGTGGACAGTCTGATCGAGATCCTGTCGGACGTTTTGGCCTAACACAGCGAAATAACTTAACTTTGACCGGGTTCCGGACTGCGGACGTGCCCTATGTGGCATGATTCAGCGGTCTGGAGCCCGTTTTGCCTTAGATTTGCTAAGGCGGGGAGACCTGCTGGGTGGCGCGCGCAGACGTGGTGTAAGAGCGTCCCGAGGTC
>NZ_QRLS01000028.1:0-11200 GCF_003472325.1 Collinsella sp. AM12-1 | reverse complement strand
CATCGACGTCTTCAATACAGAAGATATCAGTGCGGAATGTTTTCAAAACCAAGCCCGGACCCGGCCTGCGGTGACGTTGCTGGCGGTTCTTGGGCATCGCTTGCTGGCGGGGTTCCTTGTCTGAGTTGGACTTAGTTGATGGGGCTACTGGTCCCGGTCGCTGTCCCGCGCCTTTGGCGCGTGACAGCGCGCCTCTTTGGGAACGCAGAGATGGCTCAGCTGTGGTGGCGTCGCGCACCGATTGCTCCACTTTGGACTGCGTCGGACTCGCTGTTGTTCGAATCCCCTATCCCCTTTCGCTGGTTCGCGTTTTGCGCGAACTCCGCACTATTGGGGGTCAATTAGGCTTCCGTTGTTGGACCCGTCGCATCTTCCTTGCTCAACATCGCCCTCAGCTTCTCGAAGCTCTCCTCGCTCAGGCAATGCTCCATGTGGCAACCTTCTTGCGAGGCAACCTCTGCCGAAACGCCTGCTTCCTCGAGCAGCTCTACAAAAAAGCAGTGACGCTCCCACATTTGGCGGGCGACCTCAAGCCCTCGCTCCGTCAGGTGCACATCGCGCTTGCCCATTTCGACATAGCCGTTGCTTTCCAGCGTCGCCATGGCCTTGGAGACGCTTGCCTTGGTTACGCCAAGGTATTCGGCAACGTCAATCGAACGAACGGTACCCTGCCGTTCCGAGAGCACATAGATAGATTCGAGATAGTCTTCTCCAGATTCACGCAGGGCCATGGGCCGCCTTTCGCGATGGCTTCTAGTTAGCCTTTGGATACTTTTGCTTGATTTACTTTACCGCAAAAGTTGCCCATGTCTTACTACTTTGCCTAAAAGTTAGCCGTGTTTCACAAAACATGCGGGACGAAAACAAAATGGGGACGCCCCGCAAGGAGTGTCCCCAGCTGCCGGCAGAAAAGGAACGTCCCCAGATGCCGAATCCGCAGCTACAGCAGGCCAAAGTGTTTGGCGGCGTTGTAGATGCCGTCGTCGTCCACGGCGGTCGTCACGTAGGTCGCCACGGCCTTCACGGTATCCTGCGCGTTGCCCATGGCCACGCTCGTGCCCACGGCGGCAAACATCGACAGGTCGTTCTCGCCGTCGCCAAAGGCAATCGCCTCGCTCGCGTCGATGCCCAGGCGCTCCAGCGTCGCCGCCACACCCAGGTCCTTGCCGCCGTTTGCCGGAATAATGTCGCAGAACAGATCGCACCAGCGCGTAGTGAGCGAATGCGACACCGCATCGGTCACGATATGCTCGTCGGCCGGGTCCACAAAGGCGCAGAACTGGTAGACCGGTGCGTCAAAGGCGCGCTCAAACGGTTCCTCGTGGTAGACGATCCCCGCGTTGTTGCCGGCCGTCACCACGCGCTCGGACAGGCGGTTCACAAACGAGTTCTCGCCCTGCATACACAGCGAGTCGCAGCGTCCCTGCGCCACCTGGTCCACGATCACCGCAACGTCGTCCGGATCGATCGGGCAGCTGCGGTAAACCCCCTCGGCATCAAAGCAGTGCTGGCCCGAGAGCGTAATGTACGCATCCCAACCCAATTCGAACAGCCAATCGGGCATCTGATAGGTCGGGCGACCCGTGGCGATCACGCACGCAATCCCCTGCTCATGAAAGCTGTCGAGCACCTGCTGCGCCGACGCCGGAATCCGATGGGTCTTAAAGCTCAGCAACGTGCCGTCGATATCGAAAAACGCGGCCTTGATCATCCTCGCCTACTCCTCGCCCTCGAGCCTCTCGCTCGCCTCGAGCCACGCCAGCTCCAACTCGTCCATGGCGGCGTGGGCCTCGTCGATCTTTGCCTGCTGCTCGCCCAGCGCCGTGTAGTTGGTGGGGTCGACCTGAGCCATCGCGGCCTCGGCCTCCTCCACGCGGGCGCGCTGCGTCTCCATTTTGCGCTCGAGCGAGCTCACCTCGCGGCGAAGCTTCTGGCGTTCGGCGTTGGAAAGGCCATTGGGCTGGCCGCTCGACTTGGGCTTTTCGGCCGCAGCCGCCGCGGCACCGGTGTCAAACGTGCCGGTCTTGGCGCTCGGTGCACCCACGGGCTCGCCCTCGGCGGTGGCGTTGCACAGGCGCAGGTACTGGTCGACGCCGCCAGGCATATGCGTCAGATGGCCATCGAGCAGCGCCCACTGCTGGTCAGTCACGCGCTCCATCAAAAAGCGGTCGTGCGTCACCAGAATCAGCGTGCCGGGCCAGCCGTCGAGCAGGTCCTCGACAATCGCCAGCATATCGGTATCCAGGTCGTTGCCGGGCTCGTCCAAGATGAGCACGTTGGGTTCGTCCAGGATCGTCAGCAACAGCGACAGGCGACGGCGCTGGCCGCCCGAAAGATCGCCGATGCGGCTCCAGAGCTGCTGCGTCGTAAAGCCCAGACGCTCGCAGAGCTTCTCGGGTGAAGTCTCCTTGCCGTCAATGACGTAGTACTTCTTATAGTGGCTGAGCACCTCGCGGATCGTGTCGCCCATGTAGGGTTCGAGCTCCTCGAGCTGCTGCGACAGCACGCCAAAGCGCACCGTCTGGCCGATCTTCACGCGGCCGCGCAGGGGCGCGATCTTGCCCTGGATCACGTCGAGCAAAGTCGACTTGCCGGCGCCGTTCTCGCCCAAAAGACCATAGCGGTCGCCCGCACCAATGAGCCAGGTCACGTCGTTGAGCACCTGCTTGGGCGCGCCATCGGTATCCGCATAGCCGGCGTCCACGTCGACCACATCGATAACTTGCTTGCCCAGGCGGCTCACGGCCAGGCGCTTGAGCTCCAGCTCGTCACGCACGGGCGGCACGTCGGCGATCAGCTCGCGAGCGGCATCCACGCGAAACTTGGGCTTGGTGGAGCGCGCCTGGGCACCGCGGCTCAGCCACGCGAGCTCCTTACGTGCCATGTTGCGACGGCGCTCCTCGGTAACCGCGGCCATGCGGTCGCGTTCCACGCGCTGCAGGATATATGCCGAATAGCCGCCCTCGAAGGGATCGACCTGGCCGTCGTGAACCTCCCACATGCTGGTGCAGACCTCGTCCAAGAACCAGCGATCGTGCGTGACCACGAGCATCGCGCCCTGACCGCGCTGCCAGCGGGCCTTTAAGTGACGCGCAAGCCAGTTGATGGTGCGCATGTCCAGATGGTTGGTGGGCTCATCGAGCATGAGCACGTCATAGTCGCCGATCAGCAGGCGCGCGAGGTCCACGCGGCGGCGCTGACCGCCCGAGAGCTCGCCTACCATGCCCTCCCAGGGCACATCGCTAATAAGACCGGCCAGAATCTGGCGCGTACGGGGGCTCGACGCCCACTCGTACTCGGGGGCGTCACCCACAACGGCATGATGCACGGTATCGGTATCGACAAGCTGGTCCTTTTGGCCGAGTAGACCGATCGTGATGCCGCGGCGGTGCGTCACGCGTCCGTCATCGGGCTCCAGCGTGCCGGCGAGCACGCTCAGCAGCGTCGACTTGCCGTCGCCGTTTTTGCCGACAATACCAATACGGTCGCCCTCGTCCACGCCGAGCGTCACGCTATCGAAAATATGCTTGGTGGGAAACTCTAGGCTGACGGAATCGCATCCCAAAAGAATCGCCATATGCCCTGCTCCTTCGTAGAAATTCAACGTTCTCCATGATAGCGAAAACCACCACAAAGGGGACGGGCGCCTTCGTGGTGGTTTTGGGCAAGCGCACCAGCACACGACACAAAAAGGCGGGCCATCTCCCGCAAGAGATGACCCGCCTCTCCAATCAGTCCCGCGGCAACCGTGGCCGCCGCGGGCCTCAAGCATGTCCCGGACTAGGAGAACATGCCGGTGAGGTAATCATTCAGCCGCTTATCCTTGGGCCGTTGGAAAATCTCGTCGGTCTCGTCGTACTCGACCATATCGCCCATGTAGAAAAACGCCGTGCGGTTGGACACGCGCGACGCCTGCTCCATGTTGTGCGTCACGATGACGATGGCGCGGTCGGCCACGATCGACGACATGAGGTCCTCGATCGCCAGCGTCGAGATGGGGTCGAGCGCCGAGCAGGGCTCGTCAAACAGGATTACGTCGGGGTTGAGCGCCAGCGTGCGCGCAATGCACAGACGCTGCTGCTGACCGCCCGAAAGCGCGTAGGCGCTCTTGTCGAGCTTGTCTTTGACCTCGTCCCACAGCGCGGCGCCACGCAAGCTCTCCTCGACCATGCGGTCGAGCTCGTCACGGTCGGTGATGCCGTGGCGCTTGGGCGCAAAGGTGATGTTGTCGCGAATGGACTTGCGGAAGGGGTTTGGCTGCTGGAACACCATGCCGATGGAGCGACGCAGCTCGTACGTGTTCTCGGTCTTGGTGTTCACGTTGCGCCCGCGGTAGTTGATCTCGCCCTCCACGCGACAGCGGCGAATCTCGCGATTCATCAGGTTGAGGCTACGCAAGAAGGTCGACTTGCCGCAGCCCGAAGGCCCGATGAGCGCCGTGATCTCACCCTTGTGGAAGTCGAGCGACGTATTGTGCAGCGCATGGTGGTCGCCATAGTACACGTTGACGTCCTTGGCGGAGAGCACGACCTCGTCGCTCACGGCCTTGCCGCTCACGCGCACGCGCCTCTCGCTCTCCCCCACGCTCGACAGAAAGTCCTGGGGGGTGTCGGACGTGGCCGCCTCGGTTGCGGGCGTTGCATTCATATCGCTCATTCGGCCGTCATCTTCCTTGCCAGTTGCTTGCCCACGATACGGGCGACTACGTTAAACAGCAGCACGCAAATCATCAGCAGTGCCGCGGTGCCCCAGACGATCTGCTGGGCCTCGGGGCTGCCCTCGCCATAGATCTTGTAGATGTGCACGGCCAGCGACTCGCCGGGACGGAACACGTTCCAGGCGCAGGTGGGGCTCGACAGGTTAAAGCTCAAGAAGTTGAGGCGGACCGGCGAGCTCATGCCCGAGGTAAAGAGCAGCGCCGCGGCCTCGCCAAACACGCGGCCGGCCGAAAGCACGATGCCGGTCACGATGGCGGGCATGGCCTCGGGAATCAGGATGTGCAGTGTGGCCTCCCAGCGAGTGAGGCCCATGGCCAGGCACGCATCGCGCTGGGCTTGCGGCACGTCCTCGAGTGCCTGCTGGATCACGCGCACCAGGATGGGGATGTTGAACATGGTAAGCGCGACGGCGCCGGAGATGATGGAGTACTTCCAGCCCAGCTGCACCGAGAACACCAGAAAGCCGAACATGCCCACGACAATGGAGGGCAGCGAGGACAGCGTCTCGATGGCGGTGGAGGCGATGTCGCGGATGGGCCCATCGGGCGCGTACTCAACCAAAAAGACCGCGCCGCCCAGACTGATGGGCACCGAGATGACCAGGGTGATCAGCAGCAGAAAGAACGAGTCGAACAGCTGGTAGAGCACGCCGCCCTGCGTTCCGTTGGCGCGTGCGGGCTGCGTGAGAAAGCCCGGCTGGAACAGCGTCGAGATACCCTCGAACAGGATGTAGGCCACCATGGAGACGACGATAAGCATGACGATGGCGACAATCGCCGTCAGCACGCCCGTGGCGATGCGGTCCTGCTTTTGGACACGCCCGAGTCTCGCCTCGTCGATGTGGATGCGCGTGCTAGCCACGAGCCTTCGCCCCCTTGCAGCCGATAAGGTGGATGATCAGGATAAAGATGAGGCTCATGCCCATCAGCAGCAGACCGAGCGCCCACAGAACGTCGTCCTGGGCCGAGCCCTCGGCATAGACCGCCATGGACGTGGTGAGCGTGGTGGTAATGGTCGAGGCAGGCGACAGCAGCGACGTCGGCATGGCCTCGATGCCGCCGATAACCATGCGCACGGCGAGCGTTTCGCCAAAGGCGCGGGTCATGCCAAGGATGACCGCGGTCATGAGCGACGGCATGGCGGACTTGAGCACCACGTGCCAGATGGTCTGCCAGCGGGTGTAGCCCAGCGCGAGCGAGCCCTGACGGTAGCTGTCGGGCACAGCGCGCAGGCCATCGACCGAAAGCGTGGTCATCGTCGGCAGAATCATGACTGCCAGCACGATAGCGCCGGGCAAGATACCCAGACCCGTGCTCACGTGGAAAACGCTCTTCATAAGACCGACGACCACGTGAAAACCGATCAGGCCAAAGACGACCGAGGGAATGCCGGTCAAAAGCTCAATCAGTGGTTGGAAGACCTTGGAACCAAACTTAGGCTGGATCTCGACCGCAAAGATGGCAGAGCCGATGGCGATGGGTAGCGCGATAAGCGTGGAGAGCACCATGACCGCAAACGAAGTGACGATCAGGGGCAGGGCGCCGGTATAGGGCAGACCGTTTTCGGCCGTGTTGGCCAGGTCCCACTTGGTGCCGGTAAAGAACTCGACGATCGAAACGCCGTCCTTGAGAAAAGCCGAGAGGCCCTTTTGGGCGACCATAAAGATGAGCGCGGCAACGACAAGCGTCACGAGCGCTACGCACGCGCCCGTGACGACTAGGCCCACGTTCTCAAGGTCGCGCTTTGGCAGCTGTTTTGCCATTGCAAACCTTTCCGGGGGCGATTACTTATTTAGAGGAGACCTTGCCGCTGGCGTCCTTGACGACCTTCATGGCAGAGACGGGGATAAAGCCCTGCTCCTCGACGAGCTTGCCCTGGACGTCGTCGGAGAGCATGAACTCCAGGAAGGCCTTGGTGGCCTCGTCGGCGTCCTTCGCGCAGTACATGTGCTCGGTAGCCCAAATCCTGAAGGAATCGTCGGTGACGTTTGCGCTCTTGGGCTCGACACCCTCGACCTTGATGGCGTTGAACTTGGAGTCGTCGAAGTGCGAGAAGTCGAGGTACGAGATGGCGTTGTCGGTGCTGCCCATCTGAGTCTGGACATCGCCGGACTTATCGAGCTCGGCGTCGCCCTTAAAGTCGACGGCCTCGTCGCCAAAGACGGCGGCCTCGAAGGTGGCGCGGGTGCCGGAGCCGGCCTTGCGGTTGAGAACGACGATCTTGGCGTCGTCGCCGCCGACCTCATTCCAGTTGGTAATCTGGCCGGAGAAGATGCCCTTGAGCTGCTCGAGGGACAGGTCGTCGACCGTGACGTTCTTGGAAACGACGGGGCCCATGCCCACGACGGCAACCTCGTGGTCGACGAGATTCTTGACCTGGTCGGCCTCGAGCTTGGTCTCGGCAAAGACGTCTGAGTTACCGATGGTAACGGTGCCGGCGGCAACAGCGGTCAGACCCTTGCCCGAACCGTTGCCCGAGCCGGAGACGGAGACGTCCGGGTTGGCGTCCATGAACTTCTCGGCAGCGGCCTCGACGAGAGCCTGGAACGAGGAGGCGCCGTCGTAGGTCACCTCGCCCGAGACGGACTCGGCAGCAGCGGCGCTACCCTTGTCGGCGGCGTCGGATTCGCCGGAGCCGCCGCAACCTACGAGACCGAGACCGACGATGCTGGCAAGACCACCAGCGAGGCCGAGGAACTGACGACGAGAATAAGCCTGATCGAGCATGATCTTCCTTTCATACATGCGACTCGCGGACACCCTGCCCGCTTTGCTGTTTGGAAAGATACGTCCCCGATCGGGCAGCGCCCGCGCCGACTGCTGTTTCTTACGGGCATTTGATAGACCCTTACCGCAAGCGCGGCCCAGCCTTTACAAACGAATAACAAACCCGCCGGCAAGCATGGCCAGCCTTTTACACCAATAAAAACAAAGTTGCGGTGAAATAGTTCCTGTTTGGCCATCAAATGGCCCATTCTAGGAACTATTCCACCGCAACTTAGATTGGGAAACCGCGAGACCTTAAAGCTCTAATTCATTCAAACGGAGGATCGCAACAATATAGATCTTGAGCGCCTGCTTGAGCTGGTCCTCGTTGGCGCACTCGTTGGGGCCGTGCATCTGGCCGCCCCATGCGGGCAGCTCCAGGCCGGTCTCCTCGGGGCCAAACGAGACGGCGCGGGCAAAGTTGCGCGCATACGTGCCGCCGCCCATGGCAAAGGGTTCGGCATGCTTGCCGGTGAACTCGTTATAGGTATCGATAAGCGCCTTCACGGCCGGATCGTCGGCAGACACCGAGAACGGCACCTTCGCGCGACCCAGCTGGCACGTCACGCCAAAACGGCCCACGAGCGGCTCGAGCTGCTCGCGGATGGTATCGGCACTCGTGCTGTCGGGGAAGCGCACGTCGATGACCTGCTCAATATGGCCATCCGCCACGCGGATGACGCCAGCGTTGCAGGTAAGCGGGCCAAACGCCGGACTCGTCGCATCGATACCTAGGCCGCGGCCATAGGCATCCGCATGCACAAAGGCCAGGAACTTGACGAACTCGTGCTCGGCAGGCGTCAGCAGGCGCTCGTCGCGTGCACCAAACGCGTCTTCGGCCTCGCGCAGATACGACACGATCAGGCCGACGGCGTTGATGGTGCCCTCAGGCATCGAAGCGTGGCCGCCAATACCGTGGGCGAAAATCTGCGCATGCCCGTTATCAAGCGCCGTGATCTCCAGGCGGTCGGCGTTCTCAACGGGCGCCGGCAGTTCATCGGCGGCAATCGCGAGCTCGCAGATGGACTGCGACGGAATGGCATTGCTCGCCTCGGAGCCGCTCCACGACACGATGCGCCCGCCGTCGATCTTGGGACTCACGAACGTCGCCCCAAACTGGCCCTTCTCGGCATTGCAGACCGGAAACTCGGCATCGGGCGTAAACAAAAAGTCGGGGTCTGCGTGGTTCTCCAGATAATGGTGAACGTCGGACATGCCCACTTCCTCATCGCAGCCCAGCAGCGCGCGGAAAGTATAGCGCGGGGTAATGCCGTGCTTGAGCAGATAGGCGCCGGCGTAGAGTGACAGCACCGCCGGACCCTTGTCGTCGATAACGCCGCGGCCGAGCAGCCAGCCCTCGCGACGCTCCAGCGCAAACGGGTCGGTGTTCCAACCCGGGCCGGCGGGCACCACGTCCACGTGGCAGATGGTCGCGAGCTGCTTGTCGCCGCGGCCAGGGATATCGGCAATGCCCACATAGCCCTCGTCGTCGCTCGTCTGATAGCCAAGCTTCTGCGCGATGCCGAGCGCACAGTCGAGCGCGTCACGGACCGGGCGGCCAAACGGCGCGCCGGGCTCTGCATCGGCAGAAACTGCCACGGACGGATAGCTCACCAGTTGCTCGATATCGGCGACGACATCTTCCCAGACCTCGTCAACATACTCGGCAACGCTCTGCTCCACCTGATTCATGGACGACCTCCTAACCCATGAGCGGCGATCACGCCCGCCCCTCACATTACGTCTATTAGATAGCGAAAAGTTTAGCAAGCTCGGCCACCGAGTGCACCACCGCATCGGCGCCCGCCGCCTCGTGCTCCCCCGGCGCCGCCGCACCCGAATAAATGCCGATGCACGGCACGCCCATCGCGTGCGCGCCCTCAACGTCGTTAAAACGGTCGCCGATCATCACGGCCTCGTCCGCGACCGCACCCAAGGCCGCCAACGCGTCGCGGACCGAATCGGCCTTGGTCTCGCGCCCCTGCGGCGGATTCATGCCAACCACCGCCTCAAACTGAGAAAGTCCCAGCTCTCCCACCATGTCGATACACTTCGCCTCCATGCGTGACGTTGCCACGGCCAAGCGATGTCCCTGCGCGACAAGGCCATCGAGCAGCTCGGGGATTCCGTCGAACACGGGATACTCTTCCGGTCCCAGCTCATCAAAAAAGGCACGGTACTCGTCAGCCACCACAAGCGACTCCTCGCGGGAGAAGCCATAAAAGTCGTGAAAGCTCTTCCACAGGGGCGGCCCGATCATGCGGCGCAGGTCACCCATCTGCGCCTCCGAAAACCCGCGCGCGGCCAACGTCTTGCGCGTCGAGGTCTTCACCGCCCGGCCCGTATCGGCCACCGTGCCGTCAAAATCGAACAGCACAACCGGCCGCCTGCATATCTCCAACGCCTCCATCGGCATTCCTCTTCCCCAGTTGATGATTTCCACACCGACACTTCAAACTGTTGACTATTCAACAATTGAACCTAGAAATGTGGAATGACTCCACTATACTTGTCGCACTTTGCTCTCAGAAGGCGGCACGCAAGCGCCCCAATGAAAGGTGCAATTATGTCTTTTGCCATCATAACCGACTCCACGTCGGACATCTCCCCCGCCCGTGCTCAAGAGCTTGGCATTTACGTCATTCCGCTACATGTGATTATCGAGGGCGAGGACCTGCTCGACCAGGTGCAGATTACCGCCGAGGAATACGTCGCCCGCATGGCCGGCTCCGAGCAGCTGCCACACACCTCGCAGCCGAGCGCCGGCGAGTTCAAGGCACTCTTTGACCGCGTGCGCGCCGACGGCCACGATAGCGCGATCTTTATCTCGCTGTGCAGCGAATGGTCCGCCTGCTATTCCAACGCATGCCTGGTCGCCGAGACCCACGAGCTCGACGTGCGCTGCATCGATTCGCGCACTGGCTCGGGCGCCGAGGGCCTGCTGGTGGAGTACGCACTGGCCATGCGCGAAGACGGCCGCAGCTTGGACGAGACCGAGGCGCAGATCCGCGCGACGCTGCCCGACGCCCACCTGCTGCTGATTCCCCGCACGCTCGAGAACCTCGTTAAGAACGGCCGCGCGCCCAAGCTCGCCGGCCAGCTCACGCAGATGCTCAACATTCGCCTAGCCGTTTCGCCGGAGTGGCAGTCGGGCGAGATCAAGGCCATCAAAAAGGGCCGCGGCGCCAAGCGTATCGTCGCCAGCACCATGGCAGACTGCCTCACGTTTTTGGACGAGCACCCGGGCTCAAGCGTGCGCGTGCTCACGACCGGCGCCGCCGAGGAGCAGGAGCTCGTCAGCCAAGCGCTCGCGGGCCAAGACTACGTAGACGCCGGCACCGGCCCCATCGGCTGCATCATCGCCACCCATGTAGGCGTCGACGCAATAGCCATCAGCTACTGCCCCCACTACCAACCTGCCAATTAGGGACAGGTTTATTTTGGCAGGTTTTATCTGGGCAAACGTTAAACAGTAACAAAGGCTTGCCTGGCAAGATCGGACATGCCAAAGCCGTCGAACAACCGAAGTACACCCAGCCACAACAAAGCCATCACGCCGACGCGCCGCAACTCAAGGCGCGCCGGCGTCTTTTTAGGAGTCGCGGCGGAAAAGGGGCCGTTTTAGCCAAAAGGCCGCGAAACGCTTCCCATTACGCCGCAACTTCATTGCCGCCCAGGTGGCGCGCGCAGACGTGGTGTAAGAGCGTCCCGAGGTCC
>NZ_QRLS01000027.1:0-11913 GCF_003472325.1 Collinsella sp. AM12-1 | reverse complement strand
CTATGCGGTTGTCAATTTGCGAAAGAAATTATGCGTCACCTATGACATCAGACGAATAAAGATGGATATACAGAATGGACTCACTGCTGATTTGAGAAGGCAATGATATGGCCATTTCCAACTGATCGCGATTGCGGTTAAAGTCAATCCATTTCAAATCCGATTGATCCGACCTGAGCCAATAAGCCGCTCGTATTAGTGTATGAGAATCAAAGTCTTTATTCATGAAAAGCGTAATGGAGGCATGATTTGCGCAAACAGGAGTTTGGGCATCAGCGCTAATCTTATAGTTAATCAAAGCGACGTCACGCGATAGTTGAGCTAGCTCGTCATTTATAGAAACAGGAAGCGTCCTTACATCAGCCAAAGTGTCGCCCTTAGGTTTAACTGTATTGTTCTGATAATTAAAAACAGCATCAAGAAACATTTGATTTTCTACCTCAATTGAGGCCAATTCGCCGCAATCAACCTGTGTCTCATTTAACGAGCTTAATAGGGCGGAGGCGATGCCCTCAGGGCTCGTTTCAGAAAAGCGTATAGCATTAGACTTAAAATCGTAAGCAGTGTTCTCTCCAAAAACTTCAACGACATTAAGTCCAGAAGCAAGCATCTCGAAAGGTAAACGAGATGGATTGCTAGCGCTGAGGGAAATACCGACAGAGCACCGTGAATACAAATCAGCGCATTCCGATGTTGTCAGAACCCCCAACTGATGAATCCGGTCCGAATCGGTAGAGACCTTCTGATTGCTACCGTATAGATAAAATGAAACACGAGAATCATAAGTGCATACAAGCTCAATAGCCTTGATGAGCATGCCAGAAAGACGCCGATCTTTGCCGGGTTGATAAATGGCGCAGACGGAGAAGGGCTCTCTATAATTCTTATTTGCAGCGTATAGCTCCAAATCAACGCCAAAATCGCAAAATGGAACCGGCAACGGATAATACTGCGAGACCTTGGAGGAAAGCCAACGTCCGATTGTGATAGGCTTCAAATCTAAACGATAGGTATTTTCAGCCCTTAAATAACACTCCCCCATCGGATAAAACCAAGGTTCATAATCTTGAATGAAATACAATTTGAGTGGAGTTGATTGAAAAGCAACGAATTCGGCAGTTGGCCAAGCGGTCGCAATAGCGATGTCAAAGTTGCAAGGTATTGTATGCTCAACTCGAACCGATTTGGGTTTGTAACCAAACCAGAGATAAATCTGTTCAGCAACAGTTCCCGAGCTCTTATATGCCTCAGAACCAGGAAGAATGAAGAAATGACATTCAAAACCATGC
This sequence comes from Collinsella sp. AM12-1, assembly GCF_003472325.1. Classification (NCBI taxonomy): domain Bacteria; kingdom Bacillati; phylum Actinomycetota; class Coriobacteriia; order Coriobacteriales; family Coriobacteriaceae; genus Collinsella; species Collinsella sp. AM12-1. The sequence goes on along the minus strand of NZ_QRLS01000027.1, from coordinate 10,624 downwards.
TGATCCAAATAGCAAGCTTTAGTACAAATTGTCCTAAAACCGCCCGAGCCTTTTTCTGGAGGTGAGATAACCCACGCAACTCTATTCATAATCAACCTACATGCAGGTAGCAACACTAATAAAGCGAATTAGATAAATACAATTCATTGAGCAAATACCGAGCAAAACTAAAGTAGCTGAAATCCCCCTATATTTAATTGCGCGACTTCTCAATCCAAATAGCAAAGCAGGTAGCACAGGCAAAAAATAGCGCCCCTGAACACCCTGAATGACACTCTCATTATTGAAAGTCCACCCTAGCCACATAGAAGCAATGGAGCCAAGCGCAGCGACAGCAAAAGCACCTATAAACATAGCTGGAAGGGGCTGATTGAGAAAGGCATCCTCGTCTTGAGAATCAATGCAACAGATAAAACCACAGACAAGATATGGAATCATATAAAAAGTAGGCATACGAAGGTTCTCTTGGAACCACCCCAGGGAATAACCCAAAGTCGTTTCCCAATAGAAATCACCAAGCGAATCTAAAGTGCGGCAAAAGACCATAAAGCTATTTCTTGGGTGAAGCAGGATATCGTTCAAAGAATAAAATTGCCCAGCTTCACCTCCACGACTAGAGGAAGTTGACTGAGAGACAAGCCCACTCACAGAGGCAAGACGCAGAACTAGCACGGAGGCTGCAATTACGAATATCAGGAGATATTTGCTAAGCCGTCCTTTGTTAACGTCTTCAAACTTATCTAATGGAATAAAAACGGCCAAGACAATCAAACCACAGTAAATGACTTTACACGGAGCCAGCAGTGCAGAGACAATAAAATACGTGATAATTTGCCTAATGCCAATTGAGTGATCTTCTCCAAAGAAACCACGCATCAAAAAAGCAAATACGAGCAGCGAAAGAGCAATGATTCCTGAATCATATGAATAAGAAGCAGCAAGGTGAAGTGTCATCGGCAGTAAAGAGACGAAAACGATTACCGATTTGCCTTTTGGCGCAATCTTATAAGCATGAAATGCGCAGAAACAAAAAACGGCGATTGAGCCTATTCTACCTAAATAGAAAACCGGATAAGCTCCGAGCCCCAAAAGTAGGCCAATTTGAAGTCCGATAACGGAGCCGATTTTTGCCGGAACATTTTCAGTTCCGATGGAGAAAGCTAAATCTGAAAATGAGACATATTTGCTGGACTCAAACCACGAAAAATGGTTAAAGATAGAATCAAAAGAAGAAGAGCTGATTAAACTACTCGATAGTTTCGAATATAAATTCAGATCAGTTTCTCTCACTAAAAACGATCCATCAGCTGCTACTCTTGAGTTAAATGGCAAGCTGTCAACCAACCAATAAGTTGAAAAATAGTGATGACCCTCATCTGGTACGGAAAAAGGCGGGAACATAAAGCAGAAGATGAGAGAAAAAAGGACAAGTACTGCTAGAAATATCCATTCATTTCCTAGAGCATCCCTGTCCCGTAGGTAGCAGAAACCCAGAACAACAACAATCGCAAGCGAGACAAACACTACAAGCGCGACAAGCGTTCGCGGATTATTCAGATACCAAAAAAGGGAATAGAACAGAAACAGCGTAATAAGAAAGCAGGGAAACAGCTTCCCATTAAGTGATTTAATCATATCGATATCCAATTGGGTCCATAACTCAGCATTAAACAAAGATTGGCCTAGATAATCTCAAGGCCAATCGAAGAAAACAAACGTATGATCTAGCAATTCCTGGATGCCATAATTGCCTTTATCTTATCAGCGTTTCCCCACACTCCAGGGGAATCATATGGCCGATCGGGAAAAGCGCCGTACTCAAGCGAAATATTCAGCTCATTATCCTTAATAAACTGTTCCATTTGAGCAGCAAGGGAAACTGGGTTACCAGAGCAGCAATTGATGATACCGTTAATCTCATCTTGCAGGACTGCACACGAGATCATATAGGCCAAATCCTTAACGCTGGAAAAATCGAATTTGTTTTTACCAGTCGTAAAGGGGAATGTAGTTTCACCGGAACGAGCAGCTCTCAACAGCTTTCCGAATACAGACTGAGAACCCTCATCATCGCCGAAAATATAATAACCTCTGAGCCACTGAAGGTTGAAACCCTTTAGGGAAGCCTCCTGAAACATGGTCCGCCTTAAGCAGTCTTTTGCAATCCCATACAATGACTGTGGGTTGCAGGGCGTATCATCACAAATAGCCCCCTCCCAATAGCCAACCTCATGCATGGAACCCATTACGGCAAGGTGCTTTACTCCATAGTCAGCCATCTTTAAAAGGAAACCATAGTGACCGGACAGATCGGCAATGTGAGTTTCCGAATTATGGTTAAACCCATTTCTCCACGCAAGGTGTAAACAAACATCAGGAACACAGGACAGATAATTCGACGGAGAAAACTCCGGATCCAAAATATTAGCGGAGATAGTCTCATCAGCATCATCGCCGACATATGGATTAACATCAGCCGCAATAACATGAACATTCATGTTATTGAGAGCAGCAACAACATGTTTGCCGATATACCCGTTAGCGCCTGTAACAAGAACCGTTTTCACGACTATAACCCTTTCTTAAGTCTGCAATTACAGATTATTACTATTCTCGCTGAGTGCATAAACACGATTCACGGCTTTTGCAATAGGCTTCGGCCAAAGGCTAGACAGTATTTCGAAATCTTCGCCCTTACGAATGTCCTCACCCAAATTTAGGGAAGTTGCCGATTCAGCATAAATGCGATGTCCGACGAGCGGTTCGGGAATATAGACGAATCGTCCTTTGACCATAGCTAAATCAACCCATGTTTTATAATCACATGAATTTTTAAACGTGGTATCGAAAGGGCTTGGCCCAACATTTTTCTTAACCAGAGTTACTGCAGGGCAGCAAATTGAATCGCCAAATGAAAGGATTCTTTTTTTCAAGAACACCGAGTTATTAAGAAAGGCAGATGACAGAGGCGAATTCATGATCCTCTTAATTTTAAGAAGAGAGTTGTCATACACCCTTTGGTCATTACGGAGTTCAAAATAATCCGTGAAAGACAGGAGCGATTCGGACTCATCGTATTTATTCAAAGCGGCAATAGTGCGTTCCAAAAATGACGGATCATAATAATCGTCTTGATGAGCCATGGTGACGAGCTTAGTACCAGCCGAGTTGTAACCATAATTCCAATCATCACCCGCAAGATGCGGATGAGGATTGACGACCATCTCTATTCCAAACTCCGAGCAAACATCTTCAAGGTATTTACTCGGCGTAGAGGTGGACAGAAAAATGTTTCCTCGTACTGTTTGGTTTAGCAGAGATTGAATCGTTCCCGAAATATAAGGATTCTCCTTATAAGCGCAAACAACGAAACTATGGTCTGAAGCGGTAAACATAAATCACCATCTAATTTATTGGAATCCAAGACTGGGACTCAAAATCATATCGTTTAATAGGTTGGGCCGGAGCACCAACCGCAATAACATTATCGGGCAAAGATCGCGTCACAACCCCTCCAGCGCCAACAATTGTTCCATCTCCAATAGAAACTCCCGGAAGAACGCAAACATTCTCACCTAGCCATACGCGATCACCAATACGAACGCCCTCAGCAATGAGCTTCCTTTCCGCTGGAACGGATAAAGGCGTATCCGTTCCATATGCTCCATGGCTTGTGTCGCTAACAAAGACTTTTGAAGCAAATAGGCAGTCATTGCCAATTTCAACACAGTCGGAAGATACAAGGTGCACATTATCACCAATTTGACAATTATCGCCCATAGTAATAAGGCCTTGTTCAAATACTTCTATTCGGCAGTTTCTCCCAGTAGATAATCCCTTGCCAAAGTGAAATGAAGACTTTCCCCTAATAAAAATAGGGCGACGAACAAGCTTAGCACCCGGATAGCAAACAAGGGTAAGAAAAAAAGACCACGCCATTCTGCAGATATCGGAAAGCGAATAATGTTTGAGATCGTTAAAGATGCTATTCATCATGAGTCCTTTTAACTTTATGGAATGTAACGAATAAATCAATAAGACAGATTAATAAGCCAATCCCAAAAGAAACGACAACTGCAATATTGATACCGTTGGCGCCATATATCACAAACAGAATCCCACAGCCTACGAAGGCGACCAACAATGAGCAAACATTAGCAATGAGGGCAATGTTTAAATGACGCATGACAGTCAATATATCAAAAGAAAAGGCAAATAAAGTTGTAACTACGGTTGCGAATAACGCCGGGGAAAGCAGGTAAACGCTGGACTCAATTGAGGAACCATACACAAGCAGTAAAACTGACTTACCGATTAATTCACTCATCAAAATGGCGACAGCGCCGATGAAGCAAATTGCGAGTAGAGTTCTAATTACAAACTGCTGAAACTTACGATAGTCACGCTCGGACCAACATTTTGCAGCATTTACGAGAAGGGGATTATATAGGTATGATGCAGCAACCTGAACCAAAACTGTTGGAGTTGCAATTGCGGCATATTTTCCAAGCTCAGCATCGCCATAGGCAATTCCAAATTTTTGCCTGATAATTGAAACAACTGATCCGTAGCAGACTAGCGTCACAACCGCCGGAAAGAACTTTACAGCAAGTTCACCAATTGTCGATAAGTTAATTGTTGGAATAACTGATTCGAACTGACTGGCAGCCCTAAAGTCAAATAGCCAAGTAATTAAAATACAACAAATAGAGATTCCAATTAAGGCAAGGGGCAGCGTAAGCCCAAAGGACAACAACACAATAAAGAGGCCAATGCAGATCACACCACGAACCCCTTGTGAAATCCCTATGTAGTCCATTCTCAATGCGCGCTGTTCTATTGCGTAAAATACAGAGCAGAAGGCTTCATCCGCTTTAAACAACAACCATGCCAAACAGGTGGAAAAAGAAGTTATCGGCGATGTTAAAAAGAGATATATCAAAACAGGAATCACACCAGCAAATACTGTGAAAAACCTAAAGGCGATATATTGACCAGAAGAATACTCGTTTGTTAAGTCAGAAACTTGAATAGTCCTCATGTTATACGTAGCAAGGGGATAATAAATATTTCCAAGAGCCATAGCAAATGCAAGTCGACCGGAATTCTCGTAATCATTTGAAAAGATAACGACCGCAATCGTCATAGCCCACATACAGGCTTGATAAATTAGACAGCCTATTGAATTCCAGAGCATATTTTGTTTTGTTGATAAGGTCAAGTTTGTTCTAAACACCAATAATTCCCACTATTAATAATTCGAACCATAGATATATTTGTAATAATCAAGAGTCTTTGCGGCGGTTTTGCTCCAAGAGAAATCTAAGACCCGCTTCAATCCTTGACTAACTTTCTGCTCGAACAGACAAGATTCGCTTAAGAGCGAGTTTATCGAGTCAACGACGTCATCAACGTTCGATTCCTTAAGCAGTAAGGCTGCATCACCCGCAACTTCAGGAATTGAGCTGATATTCAGCCCAATTACAGGCAGCCCTGAAGCCATGGACTCAAGAACTGGAATTCCAAACCCCTCATACTCTGACAAATATAGAAGGGCAATTGAACGATTAAAGATATTTGAAACCTCAGCGGCTGAAGGATAAACGTAGTTTGTAAATCTACCTGGTATCATCTCATCAAGCAAATTGCGCTCGTCATCACTTAGCGAAGCACCAATAATTCGCAACTCTACTTGCGGAACCCTTGCGACAGCCTTAACGGCTAACTCGAAATTCTTATATGCAGATTTACGATTGCCGATAAAACAAACGGCATTTTCTCTTTTCAGATTAGGGTCATAGTTATAGGAAGAATCATCATATCCCTGATGAATGATCTCGATCTGCTTCGAATTCGCTTCGGGTACATAGTTGAGCAAATCTCGACGTGTGCTCTCCGAGATGCAAATAATACCGCTAGCTTTTAACGCTGCCTTCTTTATCTGGTAAAAAGAAACGGCTTTAAGAAGACCTTGATACTGATTCATGCAAATAAAATCATGAACCGTACAAACGTTTTTAATGTTTGACGATTTTGGAACACGAAAATACGATGAGTGCAACAAGCCATCTTCGGGAATATCTAGTTTTTTAAACTCATCAACGCGAAGAGGCGATTCGCTTTGAATAATTCGCTTCGCGCCCTCAAGCGACATTTTATTTCTAACTTCATTTTGTCGAGAGTCTTTACGTTCAAAGATGGTGACATCGAACGATGTATCTAGAAGCGCAGCCTTGACGATGCTTTCCCAATAAATGGACCCTCCGCCGGTCTTCTGTAAACTAAAGACTAAATTATCTAGATACAGAGGAATCTTATAGCTCGTCATCATTACATCCACCATTTCCGTTATCAAGCTGATGCTTAAGCAAGGCAAGAGCTTGAGATAGATTCTTGATCGCCTGTTGTTGTTTGCTAACTGTGGAGCTCAGAGAGAGAGCCTGTAATAGCAGAAAAAAGATAGCAATAAAAAATAGAAAATTAGAAGTGAGCTCGAAGCCAAGACCAAAAGAAAGAAACGTTAGCACTGAGGGAAAGCAAGCAAACAGAATCAAAATAATAGAAAGGACAAACCATAGCAACGCATACTTCAACTCAAGCTTCTCTTTACGAATCAACATGAGCACGTAGAAAGCAAGTACGAGAACGGTGATAATTGCTAACAATCTTGTCGTCATAAGAAATCCTACTTTGAATGAGATGAAAACCAAGAAATAGCCACCGATAGGGTAACTTTTATCATGTAGTAAACGCTCGAGAAGCCACCGATGGATGAGACACCACCTTGTCTCTCTTTCATTATCACAGAGACCTCGCCTACCGATAACCCGTTTGACAACGCATACGCAATAGACTCTGGCTCAGGATAGTCAATGGGATAGTGCTGAGAAAATAACTTGATGGCCTTCTTGCCGGAAGCACGAAAGCCTGATGTAGGATCTGTGACAGTTTTCCCTGTAAGCAGCTTTAAAAAGAAAGTAAACCACATTATTCCAATTCTCCTCATAAGAGTCGATTGGAAGCCGTCGGTTTTAACCTTGAAGCGAGAGCCTATAACAAGGTCACTATTGGACATTTCCATTTCTTCAATTAGGTCATGGATATATGCCGGGTCATGCTGGCCGTCACCATCAACTTGAACGTCAATATCATAGCCGTATTTAAGAGCGTATTTATGGCCAGCCTGCACCGCACCACCAATACCTAAATTCTGTGGTAGATCGATAACATTTATATGATGCTCTAAACAAACATCAAAGGTATTATCGGTTGACCCGTCATTGATGACAACGTAGTCGTAACCGCAATCAGAAACCGATTGGACGGTCTTAACAATATTAGTCGACTCATTGTATGCAGGAATTATTACTAGAACTTTTGAGTTCATCAATCGATGCCCTTTACTAATTTAAACGGTCTGTTTAATCTCAACGCAAACTAAATCCAAATCGGAAATTGCATTGATTTTATAACTAGCATCGTGGTCGTAAACAAAGGAAACGCCAGGATGCAGTTCAATCTCTCGATTGTCCGTCTCTAAATATCCAGCTCCGTCAGCCACGACTAAACACGAATAGACGCTAGTCAGAGAAGCGCAGTCAATTGATTCCGATTGTTTTACCTGGATTCTTTTAATTTCACCCTTTGATTGACCAGCCGATTGATGGGAATCCAATACGCTATAACGCCCCCACGATGACGATTCAACCATTGGACAGTCACGGGCAGCCGACGAAACAAGCTCCTTTATATGAGCACTCTCCTCCTTACCCGAAACAAGAATGCCATCCTGGGTAGCAACTACAACAGAATCACTTAGTCCAGCAATAACCATCGGCAGGCTTGTCTCATTGATAACATGAACGTTGTTACACGTATTCCAGTCGACGGATGCTTCCCCCGAAACTGCAGCGTCCATTTCATCCGTGAGCGTATTCCATGTTCCCAAGTCTTTCCAAGTACCGGAATAAGAAATTACACCAATCCTCTTGGCCTTTTCAACAATCTCATAGTCAAAACTGGTTTTCGGAAAGAGTCCATAGTGGGACAGCATGTCTTCATAATTAGAAGGAACGTAATATTTTTCAATTGTTTCATGAAGAAACCTGAGCTTAAAACCGAATACGCCACAATTCCAGAGCGCATTTGCGGATATATATTCCATTGCCGTTTTCTCGTCAGGCTTCTCCCTAAAGGACAGAACGTCCTTCACGCCATCTTTCTCTGATTCTGCCGGAAGGATATAACCGTATTTCTCAGAAGGATAGGTTGGTTCCACTCCAAGCAAAATAAGATCTTTATTGGAGGCGGTAATCGCCTTGGCTAACTGAGGAATTTTGTCGTAATAAGCTTGGTCGGCAAAAGTGTCAATTGGCATTACGACAACGGGGTCATCATCGGAAGCCCCTTGTTCTAACAACAAATTTGCGCACGCAAGCATGATGGCAGGTGCGGTATCTCGTCTTTCAGGCTCAGTAACCAGCGAATACTGACTCGGAATTTGCATCGATAGACTATCAGCCTGCACCGAGCTTGTAGCAATAGTAATATCGATTGTGGCATCGACTTTGCAAATCTGCGAATAGACGCGTTGAACCATGGAGATATGGTTGCCATTCTGATCTCTCAGAACCTTTAAAAACTGTTTCGATCTTGCAGAGTTCGATAGGGGCCAGAGACGAGTCCCCGATCCGCCAGAAAGCAGAATTACATGAATATTCTTTTCACTCACTTGTTTAATCCTATCCTCAACAAGTGCAGATACGTTACTTACGAGCTCATCCAATGAATTACGGCAATCTTTTTTCGAATCTCCCCTTGCAAAGACATAAACTTTGAGCTTCGGCTCAGTTCCAGAAGGACGAAGTATCACCTTTGCTTCCCCCTCTAGACATAATTCAATTACATTAGATGGCGGGAGTGTTTCATCGCTCAAACTTCTGTGCCCATTGCGAATAGATGGACCAAAAATACCATGGCTATAGTCATTAATGTGCTCCACCTTAAAACCACCTATGCTGGCGAGAGCAGAATTCCTAAAACTATTAACCACATAGTTAATTATGTTATTACCTTTGGTTCCTTCCAGCGTCCAATTAATCTGCTTGTTAAGCGAGTATCCAAAGCGAGCATATAGATCTTCGAGAGCATCAAACAAGGTCATGCCCTTACGCTTATAAAAAGAAGCCATTTCGCAGGTCAGCGCAACCGCATTAATGCCATCTTTATCTCGAACATAAGAGCCCTTAAGGTATCCACAGCTCTCTTCAAAGCCAAACATGAACCGATTGGCTTCGCCCTTCGCCTCGAGAGAGTCGATTTGCTCACCGACATATTTAAAACCAGTGAGAGTTCTACGGAGTTCAATTCCATAGTTCAGCGCAATTGAATCTGCGAGAGGATCAGAGACAATAGATGTAACGGCTAAAGGATTATTTGGGCTATTATTAGCTGCCAAATAATCTAACAGAAGTAATCCAAGCTCATTGCCGGAAAGCAACTTCACAGATCCAGCTTCTCTTGCAGCGACGCCGAGGCGATCGGCATCCGGGTCCGTCGCAAGAAACAGATCTGCACCACAATCTTGGGCAAGCGCGATACCTTCCTCCATGGCTGAAGCATTTTCTGGATTAGGCTTCGGAATTCCAGGGAAGGTACCGTCATCTATAAGCTGCGATTCAACAAGATGGTAGTCGATGCCAAGATAGTCAAACATTTTAATTGCATGACGGAGGCCAGTTCCGCCGAGAGGCGAATAGACCACGCTAAGATTAGAGCAGTCACGGAGCTCAATCTCGTCCAAGACATCGCCCCAGTATGATTCAATTAGCGAATTTGGGATCCAGCGAACGATCCCGGACTTCAAAGCAGTATCGAATGAAATCTCATGCACATCATCAAACGGGTCAACAAGCTCAATTTGAGACTGGATACTTTTAGCAAGAGAATCGGTTGCCTGATCTCCGGTGTGGCCATAAACCTTATAACCATTGTATTCCATAGGATTATGCGATGCGGTAATACAGATACCTGCATCGCACCCCAACTTTCTCACAGCATAGCTCAGCAGAGGAGTTGGTTGATGTGTCTTAAACAAATGGCACTCAATGTTATTACCTGCCAAAACGCATGCCGTTTTAACCGCAAAATCGTGACTATGGATTCTCGTGTCATAGGCAATCGCTACAGATGAGCGATCCGGCTTAGAAGCATGATTTAGATAAGATGCAACCCCCTGCGTCGCCCTTCCAATGGTGACCGCATTCATCCTGTTAGGGCCAACGCCCATCAAACCGCGAATACCGCCCGTGCCGAATGACAAATTGCATGCAAAACAGTCGTCGAGATATGACCTGTCGTTAAGGGCGGAAATCTCCCAGTCTTCAAGACTACCTTCGAGCTCGACCAACCAATCGTTAAGAGTGCGATTCAATTCCAGCTCCTTGAAATACCAATTTACAAAATGAGGGCATCCTCAGTTATTAGAAGAATGCCCTATTTTACAACCAAATAGACGATGACTTGAGGGGTCTAAAAGAGATCTAAAAACAACTAGACAAGAGCTAATGCTTCGATTTAAAACTCCAGGACTGCGCGGCGGTACCGTTGCCGGCATAGAGCTGGA
>NZ_QRLS01000026.1:0-14696 GCF_003472325.1 Collinsella sp. AM12-1 | reverse complement strand
GACCTCGGGACGCTCTTACACCACGTCTGCGCGCGCCACCCTGTGCGGGCGTTCATTTTTGACGCGTACGAGTCTGATACAATTTGTTCGTTACTGTTTGAATGATATGCGCGCAAAGAACGGCGAGGATTCATCGTGATTAAGGCAGAGCGACAGGATAAGGTTCGTCAGCTGCTCGAGGAGCAGGGCACGGTCTCGGTCAAAGAGATTTCGGATGCGTTGGGCGTTTCGGACATGACGATTCGCCGCGACCTCGAAGAACTTGCGAGCCTAGGCGAGATTGAGCGCGTGCACGGCGGAGCCCGCAGTGCACAGGGCCGTCCGCACGCTATGTTGCGCCATGAGTATTCGCACAGCGAAAAGCGCACTAAGCATGCCGAGGAAAAGCTGCAGATTGCGCGCCGTGCTGTGGAGCTTATCGAGGAGGGCTCGACCATCTTTTTGGGCACGGGCACCACGGTTGAGCAGATGGCCTCGATGCTGCCGACGTTTCGCCTGCGCATTGTGACCAATTCGCTTTCGGTGTTTAACCTGCTCGAGGCGCGCGAAGACTGCGAGCTGTGCCTCGTGGGCGGTATGTACCGTCGCCGCACCGCCGCTTTTGTGGGACCAACGGCCGAGGATACCCTGCGCGCGCTGGGCATCGATGCGGCGTTTATCGGCGCCAACGGCATCTTGGACGGTGACGTGTCTACGTCCAACATGGACGAGGGCCGTATCCAGCAGCTCGCCTTTAGCAAGGCCGACTCGCGCTACCTGATCGCCGACTCCAGCAAGATCGGCAAGCGCGACTTCTACACCTTCTGCCGCCTGGACAATTTAGACGCCGTGGTGTGCGAACCGGGTATTGCTGATGGAGATCGAGCCGCCATCGAGGAGCACACGCAGGTCATCTGCTAGCTAACGCTGCAGACGATACTTCCGTCCTCTGCCGGCGCGGGGATTATCGCTTCACAATGACGTGCAGAATGACATGCATATACGCTCGGGCCAAGTATTCAGCTTGTGGGCTAGACCAGGCGGGCGTAGTCCAGTGACTGATGAAAGATGTGGGCGATATAGATTGTTTCGTGCTCAAACTTGTATAGACACACGTAGTTGTTGACGGGAAACGAACGGTAATTACGTGCCGCCAGTTCCCGTATGTGGGAGAGGGGCCGTAGGAGCGACTGCTCGCGAAGCAGGTCAAGCTGATATTCAAACTCGGCAACAAAATTGCCCGCTGCACGTGGATTCATGAGGATTTGAGCAAGGTATCCGACAATACTCTCGTACTCATATCGTGCGCTTTTGAGTATTACGACGTTATAGGTCATATTTGTCTCGCATCGCGGTCGCGAAGGAGTCGTAGTCGCTGTAGTCGCCTTGCGATATCTCGTCTTCTGCCAGCATCATACGAGACAGCAGCTTGGCTTTGGCGATTTCTTCTTGCATGAGGCGATACTGGTCGCTGCTGATGCAGTGCATGGCCTCGTAGCCGTTCTTAGTTACGGTGACGTCGCGCTCAGACTCAACAAGTGCGGTGAATGTGGCAGTGTCCTTCATGTCTCGGACGGGCACACAGATGGGCATAGGTATCTCCTTCGCATTGGGACATAATTGTGCCACGTCATAAAAAATTGTCGGCGCCGCTGAATTGTCTCAATCTGTAACAGGTAGGACCGAAAAGTTCGGTTAGATGTTACGGATTGAGACAAACGTGCGGCGCGGGCCGCTCAAAAGCAAAAAAGGCAGATACGACCAAGGATGCGGGGCATCTACCGGGAAGGTCGTATCCGCCACACGGAAAGAGGCGCATGGACGCAGCGCCCATGCAATCGGGATTGGTAAGGTGCTCAATCGCGCGCGATAGTCGCGGCGGCCGGTGGAGCAGGCTTGCAAGCAGGGGCAAGTGACACGCTCAACACGATTCTAAAAACAAAAAGGCCAGGATGCAGTTCATCCGGTGGTGTGTTCATCGCCTTCGTTGCCAGATTGCTCTGCACGCTGGCGCGTTGCGACGAGTTATGAGCCCATATCATGCTGAGAAGGCAAAGCCCAAGAACAAAAGTATCCCCGTCGGACCTAAGTTCCGACGGGGGCTACGGTGCGCTATCGCGCTGAATGGGTGTGATTACAATTGAGTGGCACAGGTACCCTCAACCATAGCGGGAACAGCGGCAACGCCCTGCTCGACCATGCAGTTTACATCGATATCGGTGTAGAACGCGATGTGGTTGGTGAGCAGCACGTTGGGGAACTGGCGTAGGTAAGCCATCTTGCGGTTGGCAAGAATGTCGTGCATACGGTTCTCATGGTAGATGCCCACTTCGTCCTCGAAGACGTCCATAGCAAGCGCACCGATCTTTTCGGACTCAATCGCCTCGATGACGGCATCGGTGTCGATGAGCTCACCGCGCGAGACGTTGACGATGGTCACATCTTCGCGCATCTTGGCGATGGCATCGGCATTGATGATGCCGCGGGTGGAGTCCATGAGGGGCACGTGCAGGGTGATGACGTCGGAGTTGGCAACGAGCGTATCCATGTCAACGTACTCGAGGCTGTCGCGGTTTGCCAGCTCGGCATTGGGGTAGGGATCGTAGGCCAAGATCTTGCAGCCAAAGCCGGAGAGGTTGTCGATGACGGTGCGACCAATGCGGCCGGTGCCAACCACGCCCACGGTCAGCGTGCGCAGTTCGCGGCCCAGCAGCCCGTCCAGGGAGTAGTCATTCACCTGCTGGCGCCAAATGGCGGCCTTGCAGCGGCGCAAGGCCATCAGGATGAGCATAACGGTGAACTCGGCAACGCCGTAGGGCGGATAGGCGGTGTTGCACACCTTGATGCCCAGCTCCTGGGCGCGCTTGACGTCCACGTGGTTGAAGCCGACGCAGCGGATAGCGATGTAACGAACGCCCAGCTCGTGCGCGCGCTCCACCAAAGCGGCGGACATCACGGATTTGTTGTTGATGATGATTCCCTCGCAGCCTGCAACGGAGTCAATGTTAGCTTCGGAGAGGATTTGAGTGTCAAAGGAGATGGAGTAGCCTGCTGGAAGATTGGCGGCAGCGCGCATGTAGGCGGCGACCTCGTCGTCGCGCAATTCGAACAGTCTGATGTTCATAGCGTTCCTTTTCTATGTCGGCGTATGATACGTCGCGGCCGGTGCCCGTGTGGCCCGTCCGCCGCGCTCGGGGATACCGTTCCCGTGGCGCGTTCATCGTCGTTACGATAATAGGCGGGTTTTTCGTGCTGCAACATCGCATAACCAGCACTTCCACGATTGCTATTTCACCTACGCGGTGAAAGATTTGAATGCGCGTGAAATTGGCAGGTCCTATGACGGAAGGTATAGTTATCTGAGACGATGATAGGAGGGTGCCGTGAGTTCCGATCGAAGCAGGGAAATTGTTCGTATTCTCGAAAGCGGGGCGTCCTGGACCACGGCGTCTCAGATCGCTTCGCAGGTTGGATGCTCTTCCCGTACTGTCAAAAGCGACATCACCGCGCTGAATCGCACCCATGAGGGCATGATTGTTGCCAGCTCGAAGGGCTATCGTATCGAGGATGCCACAGCAGCGGCGCAGCTGCTGTCGCAGCAGGCGAACGAGGTGCCGCAGACGGCCGAGGCGCGCAAGCGTTATATTCTGTTTGAACTGCTGATGCGCCACCGCAAGGTGCGCGCGGCTGATTTGGCGGAAAGCCTCTATATCTCGCTTGCGACGCTCGATAATGAGCTGGTTGCCATCAAACGAGAGTTGTCCGGGTACGGCCTGGTGCTGCGTTCGCGCGCGGGCTCGCTGTATATCGAGGGCAGTGCATCGGGTGAGAAGAAGATGGTCAACCAGCTGATCTTTGACGAGACGAAGGACTATTTCAGCCAAATCGACCTTATCAATCGCTATTTCCCCAAGCTCGACCTCGCGCAGTTGCAGGAGCGCATCGACGCATGCCTGAAGCGCCGCGGGTTCTACATCAACGGCTATGCGCTCTCGAGCCTCATCATACATATTGCCATCTTCGTGGAGCGCACAAGCAATGGGTTCGAGTCGGTACCGACGACGGTCAAGGCGGCTCAGCCCGCCGGTAACGAGGCGCGCGAGGGTCTTGACGAGGTGGCGGGTGAGGTTTGCGCGGCTATCGAGGACCTTTTCTCTATGCTCGTGTCCGATGCCGATCGCGATGCCGTCCGCTTGATGCTGGGTGCAAACTTGATTCATGCGAATCGTTTTGAACCAAGTGACCCGGAGCACCGGCATGCGCGCGAGCTGTTGGGTGCGATTGTGGAGCGCGTGCACGATCAATTCGGGCTTAATTTGAGCGATGGCGAGTTTGAGCTTCGTTTCTCTCTGCATCTGGCCAATATGCTATCCCGCGTGCGCTGCGGGATGCTGTTGCGTAACCCGCAGCTCGAGGCCATCAAGAGCAGTCAACCGTTTATTTACGATGTTGCGGTGTTTGTCGCCGATGTCATCGCTGCGGAGACCGGCGTTTCTGTCAACGAAGACGAAATCGCCTACATCGCGCTCCACGTGGGGTGCTTGGTGGAGGGGCAGCGCGCCAATGCCGATAAACTGCATGCGCTGGTGGTGTGCACACGTCACAACGCCTACGAGACTCATATCGACAGTTTCCTCGATGCCCTTGATGCTTGTGTGGTGGTTGAGGGTATCGTGCCTGCCATCGACGCGGCGGGTGACATCTCGCGCGTTGACCTCGTGATTTCAACCGTGCCGCTGTCGGGGTATTGCCCGGTACCGGTGGTTAATGTCTCTCCGTTCTTTAGCAAGCAAGATATTTCGCTGATGCGTGAGCGTGTCGAAGCGCTGCTTAAGGCGCGCCTGCGGACAAACCTTGAGTGCAGCATGCGCACCTTCTTCACCGAGGATTTCTTTGCGATCGAGCCCGAGGTTGACGATTGGCGCGATGCGATTTGCAAGATGAGTGCGCCGCTGATCGAGGGTGGCTACGCGTTTGAGAATTTTACTGAGCGCCTACTGGAGCGTGAGGACATCAGCTCCAGTGCATACTGTGACATCGCGATGCCACACCCGCTCGATATGGACGCCAAGCGCACTGCCGTCTCGGTCGCTCTGTTCCCGCGCGGCCTTGCGTGGAACAACGCGACGGTGCATGCGGTGATCATGCTGTCGATTACCCGTGATGACCGGGCGTTTTTTGGCGAGCTGTTCAATTACATCTCGGGCGTGCTACTCAAGCCCGGTGCTGTGCGCGCCATCCCCCATGCAAAAAGCTACCAGGAGTTCTTGGACGCCCTGTTGCGTTGTGCGTAGGGTTTGCGTACAAGCGGGGGTGGCTACGTCAAAAAGGCCCTCCGTCGGGTGGTCGCCTTCTCGCTTGTCGCTTCGCGACATTTCAACTCATAAATAACAACGCCCGCTCGAGCACATACTCGGGCGGGCGTTGCATGAAAGGAGGGCCTTTGATACGCGGGCGAGGTCTACTTGATGAGCTGGTGGGTAGCCATGCGATCCATGGCCTCGATGACCAGCTTGCGAGGCATGCCCAGGTTCAAGCGCACGAAGTCGGCGCCGTTCGCGACATAGAAGGTGCCATCGCCCACGATGACGCCCGCCTTCGCTGCCATGTGGTTGCAGATTTCGGTTGCCGTGGCGCCCGTGCCAGCGATGTTCACCCACGGTAGGTAGGATGCATCCATACGCATGAGCTCCCAACCCTTCATCTTCTCCTCGATGAAGGCGGCGGTCTGTGCATAAGACTCGCGCAGATAGTCGGTGATCTGGTCCAGCCACTCCTCGGACTCATCGTAAGCGGCGATGATGGCGGCGCAGCCAAACGTGTTGGGAGAGGTAATAGAGTTCATCTCCAGGCGATGGCGGAAGATAGTGCGGATGCGCTCGCTGGGGATCATAGAGTAGGAAGTCTTGAGGCCGCCCAGATTAAAGCCCTTGTTGGGCGAGGTGAGTACGATAAGGTTGTCCAGATAACGCTCGGGCAGCTGCAGGGCCGAGATGAACGAGCCGGCCATGATGTGCTCGCAGTGAACCTCATCGACCACCAGTAAGCAGTTGTACTTGTGGCAGATCTCGGCGACGCGGGTGATTTCATCGAGCGTCCAGATGCGACCACCGGGGTTGTGCGGCGAGCAGAACAGGTGCACGCGTGGACGGAAACGATCCATCTGTTCCTCGAGCAGGTCGAAGTCGATGCGATAGGTGCGATCGCGATAGATGAGCGGGTTTTCGATTACGCGGAACCCGTTGTTGTGCGCCGCGTAGCCAAAGGGGTCGTAGACCGGCGTGTTGAGGATGACGCAGTCGTTGGGCTGGCAGAATGCCTGATACAGGTAGTGGATGGTCGGGACGGTTCCATAGGCGAGTGTGATCCACTCGCGCTTGACCTCGTTGTTATGGCGGCGGCGCTGCCAGTTGATGACGGCGTTGTAAAAGCCGTCGTGCGCATAGCCATAGCCGTATGCTCCGTTTTGGGCTACCTCGGCCAGACGCGTGCAGATTGCGGGGGCGGCGGCAAAGTCCATGTCGGCGATCCACATGGGAATGTAGTCATCCCCAGCCTTAGGGAATTTCTGCTTGATGATGGCGGGGTCCCACTTGCGAGCGTGATCGAGCGAGCGGTCAGCCATGGAATCGAAGTCGTAAACCGGCATAAGGTATCCTCCTCGGCGATATAGGCGCGACCCGCGGATGTGGGTCGCACACCGCCGGCGTGGTTCGCATCAGCGGCGTATGTTGCAGATAAGTATGACAAAGATGCATATGGAGCCCCATCCCCAGTAATTGCACGGCCGTGGTGAAAGGGGAGGGGCTTTCACCGTTTCACCGCTACGGTGAAAGCCCGGATACATCATTTGCGGCGCGCTGTCGATACACTCGCATGCAGACGCCGCCACTACGGGCGCCGCCATACGACCACAAGGGGGGTTACCTATGAACAAGGAGCTTATGTTCGCCTTGAGCAACGCCGACGCTGTCGCTTGCCGCGAGGGCGAGGTCCGCTCCATCATGCATGCCGAGCTTGACGATATCGCCGACGCCGTCGAGTACGACAAACTCGGTTCGATCATGTTTAAGAGCGCGGGTACCGAGGAGAATCCGGTCCGCATTCTGTTCACCGGCCACATGGACGAGGCCGGCTTTATGGTTCGCTATACTTCCGATATCGGCATGGTTCATGTGATCGGCGTGGGCGGCCCGCGTAAGAACAGCGTCGAGAGCCAGATTGTGCGCATCAAGACGCGTAGCGGCGAGAAAGTTCGCGGCGTGTTGTTTGCCAAGCGCGATACCGACGGCACTCCGACCGATATGTACATCGACTTTGGCTGCGAGACGGCTGAAGAAGTCCGTGAGCTGGGCATTGAGATTGGCGACTGGGGAACCTTTGCGGCCGAGTGCGAGCTCAAGCCCGTGAGTGACATTCTGCTGGGCAAGGCGTTCGACGACCGCGCCGGTGTGTATGTGGTGACCGAGGCCATGAAGCGCCTGGCCAACACCCCGCACGCAGCCGAGCTGTGGTTCGCCGGTTCCTCTTCCGAGGAGGTTGGCTGCCGTGGTGCTCAGACGGCTGCGGCGCACCTGGATGCCGATATCGTCATCCCAGTGGACATCGCTAATCCGCCCGAGTTCGATCGCGGTTGGAATAACAGCCGCAAGAACGGCCACGGTCCCATGATCGTGCACTACGACCGCATGCATGTCCCCAACGAGAAGCTGCTGCACTTCATCGTGGACACCGCCGAGAAGAACAACATCCCCTTCCAGCGTGACCTGTTCAAGGGCGGCGGCACCGATGCCGGCACCGCTCATCTAGTGGGAGACGGCAAGCTGGCAACGGTGATCGGCGTGCCGTTGCGCTACTGCCACGGTTCGTGGTCTGTCATGCGTGGTGCCGATTTGGACGCGGCAGTCGATCTGGTATGCGCGCTGGCAACCTCGATCGATCGCGTCACCTATGAGGAGCTTAAGAGCTTCGAGTAGCGCTTCGGCAGTCAACGGTTTCAATCGGGCGCGCCGTCAAAGCGGTGACGTGCCCGCCGAGCAGAAAGGGATTATCCCGGTGGAAAACAACGAACAGCAAATCATGACCATCATCGGCTCTGCTGGCGCCAGCAAGGGCAAGGCGTTCGCCGCGCTCGCTTGCGTGCGTGAGCGCGACTACGAGGGCGCCCGTGCGCTGCTTGCCGAAGCCAAGGAGGCCGATCTGGCCGCCCATGCCGCCCAGACCGAGGTGATTACCCAGGCCCTGTCCGGCGCGGAGAACGCCGCCGCTGCGAGCCTGCTTATGGTCCATGCCCAGGATCACTACATGACCTCTCAGCTCGCCCGTGACCTCATCGAGGAGATCGTCAAGATCTTCGAGGAGCGCGACGCCGAGGCCAAGCAGGCGTAAGAAACACGTCTGCGAAGGAGCGATGCGCGCTACGAGCGCTGCGGTCCGTTCCTTCTCCAACAGTATTCAATTGCCGTTAGAAAGGGATAAACAATGGCAAAGATGAACATCGTTTTGTGCTGTGCCGGTGGTTTCTCCACCACCATGCTGATGGATCGCATCAAGCAGACGATCCACAACAGCCAGAAGCTCAACGACGATGACTTTGAGCTCAAGGCCATCGCTGCCGACCTGCTGGACCAGGAGGTCGACCACATGGACGCGTTGATTATGGGTCCTCAGATCGCCCATAAGCTCGAGTCCATCAAGCCCCTGATTGAGCCTCGTCACATCCCATACGTGATCGTCGATCAGGAGACCTACGGCAAGATGGACGGTGCTACCGTGTTTAAGCAGCTGCTCATCGCCAAGAAGAAGGCTGACATGGCCCGCGAGGCCGCCGAGGCAAACCAGTAAGCCCCTGTTTGATATATCCTGAAGTGGAGGATGCGACGTATGTCGGAAGCTGTAGAGAAAAAGCAGAGTGCCTTTGATAAATTCGAAAACCTGCTGAACACCTATCTTGGCCCTGTTGCCGAGAAGATGGACAAGCAACGTCACCTGTCCGCAGTTAAGAAGGCCATGATCGCCATGACCCCGCTGCTACTGATTGGTTCGTTCTGCCTGATCCCGGCCGCCATTCCCAACATGATTGGCGAGACCAACCCCATCTCCGTTTGGATTCTGAACAACACCCAGTACTTCGATTTGGCCTATAACGTTTCCATGGGCCTGATGTCGGTCTTCGTTTCCGTCGTTACCGCCTACCACCTGGCCAAGTCCTATGAGCTGGACGCTCCCGGCTCCATGTCCATGGCCCTCGTTGCCTTCCTGTTGCTCGGCATGGAAATGGACGAGGCCGGCGGCATCGCGCTGCGTGGCATGGGTTCCAAGGGTCTGTTTGTTGCCATGGTCGCTTCGCTACTCGCGGTCGAGGTGTACCGTTGGTGCAAGAAGCGTCACTTCACCATCAAGATGCCTGATACCGTGCCCGACTTCATCTCGAGCTCCTTCGAGATCATCCCGGTCACCGCTATCGTCATCGGCCTGTTCTTGGGTATCCGTGTTCTGTGTCAGGGCGTTTTCGGCATCATGCCCAACGAGATCTTCTCGATCATCCTGGCCCCGCTCGTCGGTTCGATGGACAGCCCGCTCGCGGTTACCTTCTACCACATCCTGCGCTGCTTCATCTTCTTCTTCGGCATTCACCCCTCCGTTCTGTCGCCGATTGTTCAGCCGATTTCCACGCAGTTCCTGGCTGAGAACATCGCTGCGGTTCAGGCCGGTGGTGTCGCTACCCACATCTTCACCCCTGGCCCCATGTCCGCATTTGGCGGTTTCACCGGCCTGGGTGTGACCATGGGCGTTGTTATCTGGTTCATGTTCTCCAAGTCCAAGGTCCAGCGCGAGATCGGCCGCATCGCTTTCATCCCGTCGCTGTTCGGCGTAAACGAGCCGATTCTGTTCGGTGCTCCGATTGTTCTGAATCCGATTTTCTTTATCCCGTTCGTTATCTTCGGCGGCATCCTGTCCTCCATCCCGTTCTGGTTCATGAGCTGGGGCTGGGTACCCTGCTCTACCTTCACGCCTCCTTACGTCGGTGTGTTCCTGGAAGGCTTCCTGACCAACATGTCTTGGACCTCGATTGCGGCCAACGTGGTTCAGCTGGTCCTCGCACTGATCGTGTACTACCCCTTCTGCAAGGTTGCCGAGAAGCGTGCATTGGCTGAAGAGGCTCGTATGGCTGCCGAGAAACATTCCGAGATCTCTGCTGAGGACGAGGCTCTGCTCGAGGATCTTGACCTCGACTTCTAATCAAGTGGAATAGCAGGCGCCTGCGCCTGCTAATTTTGAAAGTATGAAAGCCCGGCGATGGGGGAGACTTCGTTGTCGGGCTCCTTTGAAAGGCGCTACGTTCGATGAATGCACATGTGGATAATATCCGTACCTTCTTGGACGAGCACGAGCTCGACGCATTGCTGATCAAGAGTAAAACCATGAAGCGCTACCTGGGCACGTTGACCGGTAGCGGTTGCAAGGTGCTCATCACGCGTGACCGCGGTTTTCTCATCATGGACGGCCGCTATGTGAACGAGGCCCAGGGTCGCGAGTTCGATCTGGAGTTCCGTGTTCACGAGCAGGGGAAGAGCTATTTGGTCGAGCTCGAGCGTGCGCTCAAGGAGTGCGGCTGTGCCACGGTGGGCATCGAGGAGTCCGAAATCTCAATCTCGGAGTATCGCAACTTGGAGGGCTTGGGCTTTGGCACTACGCTGCTGGGCAGCGAGATGGCGCTGATGCGCCTGCGCAAGGACGAGGCTGAGATTGCTGCGGTCCAGCATGCGGTCGATGTTGCCGATGACGTGTACGCCAAGGTGATCGAGCAGTTGCACGTGGATATGACTGAATTTGAAATCTCCGCACTCGTGCACTATTACTCGATTGCCGCCGGTGCCGAGGCAATGTCGTTCGATACCATCGTTGCCACCGGCGAGCGCAGCGCCATGCCTCATGGCCGTCCTACCGACCGTCGGGTCCAAGCACATGAGCCGATCCTGATTGACTTCGGTGTGCAGATCAACGGTTATCAGTCAGATATGACGCGCGTGTGCTTCCTGGGCGCCCCGACCGACCGGATGGCTCATGTGTACGAGACCGTTTTGAATGCTCATCTTGCAGGCATCGATACCATTCGTTGCGGTGTGGTGGCGCGCGATGTGGATGCGGCCGCACGTCGTGTAATCAACGAAGCGGGTTACGGTGAGTATTTCACCCATGGTCTTGGTCATGGTATCGGCATGGGTGGCGACTTGCCGCTGCTAAACCCCTCTGGTGAGATTGTGCTCGACAACGGAATGATCATGTCCTGCGAGCCGGGCGTATATATTCCTGGAGTCGGAGGCGTGCGCATTGAAGACGACGTCTTGTTGAAAGACGGCGTTGCATGCCCGCTTAACCATACTGATAAGCAGCTGCGCATTCTGAATGTGAGGTAGCGCATGGCTAAAAAGCGCAAGGAACGGCCGCGTGCGGCGACCGCGGAGCAGATGCCTTCTCCTGCGGCGAGCACTGTGAGCAAGATTCACAAGGAATCGAAGGCTAATGCATCCTCGATTCTGCCGGCGCCCCCGCTGTCGCGTTTGTACGCGTACGTTATCGACTGGATTTTGGGTGGTATTGTCTCTGGCTTGCCAGCCGTGTTGGTTTATCTTGCGCTGACCCACAAGAACGCGATGCTCCCCGACTTGTACGTGTTTGAGGCAATGGGGTATCCCTGGAGCGTCGGTATCGTGGTCGGACTATCGTGCGTGCTCGCCGCTATCGCATACTTTGTGCTGATTCCGTTGCTGGCGTGGCCGGGGCAAACGCCGGGCAAGCGCATCGCGCATGTTCGTGTCGCAACGCTTGATGGCGGCTTGCCTTCCGTCGGACGCTTGATTTGGCGTCAGGTTATCGTTGGCTTTTTGCTCGAAGGCAGCGGGTATGTGGTGTCCCGATATATTCGCGAGACAATGGTGCTTGTCACCCGCGTTGACGTGAATTATTACTGGGAAATCGCGGGCATGATTATTACAGCGGTGTCTCTGCTCATGTTCCTGATCGTCCCCGCGCGCCGGTGCGTTCACGATTGCCTGGCTGGCACGCGCGTGGTTCCCACTGAGGGGCATCCGCTGTATCAGGACTAGTCACCTGTGAATTTGCCGCGGCGACGTTGTCCGCGGCCTACTTGTTGTATGCATGCGTAATGTCCGGCATGCTTCTACCTTGCCTAACGCGCGCGTTGGGCTAAATGAATTGGTCGGTCTACGACGAAGGAGTTAGAAATGTATAGCAAGAACGTTATGGTCGTTAACCCCACTGGCCTGCACGCTCGCCCTGCAGCGACGCTGGCGACCGAGGCTGCTAAGTTTGCCTCGAAGATTGAGGTCCGCAACGCCTCCAAGGATGGTGACTTCAAGGACGCTAAGTCCATGATTGCCATCATGACCTCGGGTATTACCCAGAACGATGAGGTCGAGTTGCGTGCCGAGGGCGACGACGAGGTTGCCGCCGTTGACGCGTTGGTCGCTCTTATTGAGGGCGGTTTCGGCGAGTAGCGCACTCTTGATGCGGACGGGTGCGCGTTCTTGCGCGCCGTCGATTTTGGCAAGAACGCCAATGCAGATGCCCTTCTCCGAGCGATCGGGGAGGGGCATTTTATTGTGAGTTTGAGTGGCACGTCCGCCGAGGTTCCTGATAGTTCGCGCTATCTTATCGCCGACTCCAGCAAAATCGGCAAGCGTGACTTCTGCACGTTCTGCCGCCTGGACAATTTGGACGCCGTGGTGTGCGAGCCGGATATTGACGATGAGGATCGCGCCGCCATCGAGGAGCATACGCAGGTTATCTGCTAGCGAGTGCTGCGGGAGATACTTTTGCCCCTGCCATTGCGGAGTATTTACATCATCACGACGCATAATAGGTGCGCGTGCAGATTGCAGGTTCCCCTGTGCGATGAGTTGCAGCTGTTTTACGGTGAGGCATAGCATCCGTTATGCGTAAAGCTCGGTATTACTGTATGTCTCAACCATTGCAATGGTCGGTATTTTTGTAGCTATAAGCTCATTTAAAGCTCGGTATTTTTGTATTATTAGATATATCTGAAGGTCGGTATTTTTGTAAACTAGCACGTAAATTATGCTGAGGTGAGATTATGTTTAAACGGAAGGCATATGATCGTCTGCAGGAGTGGAAAGAACGCTCGCAAGGGCGCACTGCGGTGCTTATTGAGGGTGCAAGACGCGTTGGCAAAACGACGCTCGTCAAGTGCTTCGCGCAAAATGAATACAAGGATTATCTGTACATTGACTTTTCGGCTGCTAGCAAAGCCACGCTCGATATATTTCTGAACCATCGTGAAGATGTCGATCTTTTTTTACGCATGCTTCAGCTGCAGTATGGTAAGGCCCTCGAACCGAGAGAGTCGCTGGTCATTTTTGATGAAGTGCAGCGGTTTCCCATCGCGCGCGAATACATAAAGCATCTTGTAGAAGACGGCAGATTTGATTACATCGAGACAGGCTCTCTTGTCTCCATCAAAAAGAATGTCGATAGCATTGTCATACCGTCAGAGGAAGAAAGAATCCCTCTCGAGCCCCTCGATTTTGAGGAGTATCTTTGGGCGACCGGAAAAGATCTTTATGCAGAAGAGATCCGTAAAGCGCGCGAATCTCGGACCGCGCTTCCGGACGGCGTTCATGCGACGTGCATGAGATTATTTGATGAGTATATGCTTGTCGGTGGTATGCCTCAGTCGGTCGACTCCTTTGTGGCAGAGAATGATTTTAGAGGATGCGACAGGGTTAAACGGCAGATTATCGCACTGTACAGGGAGGACATTGCCAAGTTTGGAGGTTCGGACGCTAGACGTGCGCGGGCGGTTTATGACGATATTCCGGGTCAATTATCTGCGGCAAATAAACGGTTCAAATTTGACAGCTTGGAGAAGGGGTCCCGTTTTGAGACATATGAGTCGGCGTTAATCTGGCTTGAGGATGCGCGACTGATTAACCGTTGCTATTTATGCAGTGATCCGAGCGTGGGTTACCGCCTGCACGAGGACGCGTCTTCGCTTAAATGCTATATGGCGGACACGGGATTGCTCGTGAGCTTGGCGTTTGATGATGGTCCGGACCTTATGGATGTTCATAGAGACATTCAATTTGGAAGAATTTCAATTAATAAAGGAATGCTAATCGAGAACATCGTGGCGCAGCAGCTTAAGAGTCTGGGGCATTCGCTTTTTTATTACAGCTGGCAGGAGCCTTCCAAAACAGAGGGGAGTCGGCCCAGAACGCGTGAAATTGATTTTCTTGTTTCGCGCGGCTTTGAAGACGCGGCTGGAAAACCGCGGGTCACTCCTGTTGAAGTTAAATCTTCCAAATCGTATTCAACAATCTCGCTTGACGATTTCGGCAGACGATTCGAACGACGAGTCGGAGAAGAGATAGTTCTTCACCCAAAACAGCTCAGGGCTGAAGGGCATAGGATATATCTACCTCTGTATATGACGATCTTTATCTGATCGACGGCATGCGGTCCTGTGGCTCATTGAGCCGCAGGACCGTGTATCGTTGGGAGTTTATTGTGATAATGCGCGCAAGCTAAGCCGGGGATCGAGTTTTCGGGATATGTCGGTGAAGTTCCGTCACCGCGGACTGGGTGTCCGTGCGCCCGACGAGGTCGTTGCGTGCCTAGAAGCCCCGAGCTCCAGAGGTGACGCATAATTTCTTTCGCAAATTGACAACCGCATA
>NZ_QRLS01000025.1:0-19247 GCF_003472325.1 Collinsella sp. AM12-1 | reverse complement strand
TGAATGTGGGAGGTGTTCGGATAAAGTCGATAATCAAGGCATCGCCTAAAACCACCGCAAAGGGGACAGGCACCATTGTGGTGGTTTCGCATCGTGGTACCATGGTTCATATCGTTGTTTAAACGACTAAGGGAGTAGACACCATGGAAGAGGCCTATCGTCAAGCGCGCAAGCGCGGCGAACAGGGACGCCGTCGCGCCATCAGCCAAAGCGAGCATCCATATCTTACGGACCTCGACAGCTTGGTCGCCCAGCTTCCCTGCGGGCAGCGCGAGAACATCGGCCTGCGGGACATTCCGCTCGAAATGGTCGTCGGCACGGTTACCAAAGGTCGCCAGTCCGCCTTTTCGTGTAACTTTATGCCGCTGCTCCCCTGGAATACCGAATTCGCCCGCAAATGGTCCAACCTCTACGATATCCAAATCTCCGAGGGCTACCGCGACCCCATCATCGTCACCGAGTTCATGCACCGCTTTTACGTCCAAGAGGGCAACAAGCGTGTCAGCGTCCTCAAATTCCTTGACGCTCCGACGGTTTCGGCCAAGGTGACGCGTCTGTACCCCGGTAAGTGGGATTCCGTCGAGAGCCGCCTGTACGGTGAGTTTTGCGCCTTTTGGTACGTATGCCCCCTGTACGAGATTGAGTTTTCGCGCGAGGGCGGCTACGAGATGCTTGCCAAAATGCTCGGCCAAGATCTTGTCGAAAAATGGCCTCAAAAGAAGGTCGACTACCTACGTCACACCTTCCTGCTCTTTAAGCGCGCCTATCTTCGCGCGGGCGGCGACCACTTGGACATTACGCCTGCCGATGCCATGCTCGTCTACCTCAACGTCTACAACCAGGACCGTCTGCTGGATACGCCGACGGATATCGTCGTCAACCGTCTGTGCAAGATTTGGCGCGAGCTTGTCATTGCCGGCAAAAGCGACGAGGACAAAGTCGATCTTGTCGAAGCGCCGCAGCCCAACGAGAAAGAGGGCGCACCGACAAAAGCTACCTCGGGCGTGCTCAACTTCTTTATGAGCAAGACCGTCTACTCCACTGCCAATCCCATGCGAATCGCCTTTATCCACGAGTTTCCCTGTGCCACGTCGAGCTGGGACAGCCTACACGACCAGGGCCGCCGGTATCTTGATGAGCACTTTGGCGGCATCGTGCGCACCGAGGCGTTCGAGGACTGCCACGATTCGGACGTGTTCTACGCCGCCGTCGAGACAGCCGTAAAGCACGGGGCGAACGTCATCTTCTCGACCTCACACCGGCTCATGGAATACACGCTCAGGGCGTCAGTCGAGTATCCCCAGGTGCGGTTCCTTAACTGCTCAATCGGCCTTCCCCACCAAAGCGTCCGCTCGTACTTTGGAAAGATGTACGAGGCCAAGTTCCTACTGGGCGCCCTTGCCGCCAGCATGGCGGACAACCACCGCATTGGCTACCACGCGTCGGTCTTCGCCTCGGGCGCGCTCAGCGAGATCAACGCCTTTGCGATTGGCGCCTCGCTGCTCGACCCCCGCGCGCAAATTATCCTGACCTGGGGCGATGTGCCCGCCGGAGGCCTTGCCGAGGCCATGTGCCGCGAGGGCGTGAGCGTCATGACCGGCGCTGACATGTCAAAGTCGCTCGAAGACCCTACGGCCTACGGACTTCACCGCCTGGTCGATGGCAAGGTCGCCGGCATCGCCATGCCGGTATGGAACTGGGGCCGATACTACGAGCTTATCGTGCGAAGTCTGCTGCACGGCACCTGGGATGAGACCAGTGACAACAGCCAGGTTCGCGCCGTCAACTACTGGTATGGTATGAGCTCGGGCGTCATCGACATTCGCTACGCTCCGGGCCTGCCCTATCAGACGCGTAAGCTTGTTCAGCTGCTCCGCAATGGCATCGTCGAGGGCTCCATCAATCCATTTGGCGGCGAGCTCCATAGCCAAGACGGCGTGGTGCAGATCGAGGGCTTTCCCCCGCTGCCGAGCACGCAAATCGTCGAGATGGACTGGCTGGCTGACAACGTTATAGGCTCGATTCCGCAGCTCGATAACGAGCCGGAGGTCCGTGCCCTATGAATATCCTAGCCATTGCCGATGTAGAGGAGCGCTGCCTGTGGGAATGTTTTCGCAAGGAGCGCTTTGAGGACGTTGACCTGATTCTATCCGCAGGCGACCTGGATCCGGACTATCTTGAGTTTTTGGTCACTGTCATCAACAAACCGCTTGTGTACGTTCGTGGCAACCACGACGACCGCTACGCGCGCCATGCACCGGGCGGGTGCATTTGTGTTGAGGACAGCGTATATGTGTACCGAGGTATTCGCATTGCGGGTCTGGGCGGTTCCATGCGCTACCGCGACGGCGCGAACATGTATACCGAGCGCGAGATGGCAAAACGCATGCGCAAGCTATCGCGAAAAATCGCACTGGTAGACGGATGCGATATTCTACTTACCCATGCACCCGTCGCAGGCATGGGCGACCTGGACGACCTGCCGCATCGAGGGTTTGAGTGCTTTAACACAGCGCTTGAGTCCTGGGGGGCCGACTACATGGTGCACGGGCATGTGCACCAATGCTATGGTCGCGACTTTCAGCGTGAGCGCCAGCATGCATGCGGGACAACAATCATCAACGCGTGCGGCTATACGCAGTTTGAGCTGGATGAAGCGCGCTACCCCATCCGTGGCTGGCAGGCAGCCTGGCTCAACTCGCAAACCATGCGCCGCGAGCTCAAACGCCACGAAGCAATCGAGTCTTCAACCGCCAGAACCCCCTGGTAACTGCCAACAACCACCACGAAGGGGATAGGCACCTTTATGGTGGTTTTGCTGACTCGTCCGACCTGTCCATCACGGTGCTTGTGTAATTAACGAGAACACTCATTGTTTTGTAAGGACGGCGCTCACGTGCCGTCTTTTTTTGTCAACTTATGCAGTCTCGACCGTGTTGTATGTAGAGGGACCTCGCGAGACGCCTTCCCTATATCCACCACGACCAATTGGAGGTGACACTATGCCTGCACGCCGTAACCGCAATAGCACGCTCCGATGCGATGCCGATCAGATCGAGCGGGAAGCAAAGCGCTTGGTCGACACGTATTCCGACCTCATCCTTCGATTGTGCTATTCGGCCCTTGGATCCGCTGACGACGCTCAAGACATCTGCCAGGACACGCTGATCAAGATTCTCCAACGCACTCAACCGTTCGACTCGCTCGAACACGAACGTGCTTGGGTGATCCGAGTCGCACTGAACGCATGTCGCGATATCGGCCGTACGCACGCGAATCACCCGGTTGTCGACCTCGATTCGCTCCCCGATTTCTGCGCACCCGTAACACATACCGAGCAAGAATTCGCGCAACGCGACTGCGCCATTCTTTCCGCTGTCACGGCCCTGCCTCAAGCACAGCGCATCGCCATCTTTTTGCACTACTACGCAGGCATGAGCATCAGGGAAATCGCAGACGCCGTTCACGCGACGCCAGCTGCAACCGCCCAGCACCTTAGCCGCGGACGTGCGTCACTTCGGCTTTCCTTGAAAGGAGACCACAATGACTACGAATTCGAATGACTATCGCCACGCCCTGGAGCACATTTCGTTTACCGATAATGCGAAGCAGCACATGGCAAACTCGATTGCTCAGTCCGTCGCCTCGAGCGATGCGGCGACCGCTCAAAGCAACTTTAATGGCACGCGACGCAAGCCGCGCATCGCCCGCCATCCCGTAAGAACAGTCGCTCGCATTGCCGCTGTAACGGCAGTCCTCGCTATCGTCATTGGAGGCGCTGGCACGGCTATGGCAACAGGCGTCCTGCCGCTTCCTTCTGACATGCTTTCCGACATCTTTGACGGACCTGCTTCTCAAACCGAGATCATCGACCGTATTGGCCGGCCCGTCGGTGCTAGCTGCTCCAACAACGGAGTCACCGTGACCGCCGACGCCATCATGGGCGACAAGGATATGGTTACCATCGCCTATACGCTTACGTTCGACGATCCCGCTGCCCTGAAAAAGCTTTCCGAGCCGGGCGAGAACGGAACTATCGCCGGAAGTGTCGATGGAAACGTATACGTTGATGGCGAGCATGGCGGCCAAGGCCAATCATGGCTCATTGACAAGAACCCCAATGACTCCAGCATTCAATACTTTGCACAGTTCAGCGTTGAATCACCCGGCCTTATGGGCAGGACCGTCCGCACGCATATCAACTCTCTCGTTGTGCCACGTGCTGGCAAAGAGCTTCCCGAGTATAAGAAAATACTTACGGGCCCATGGGATCTTAAGTTCCAGCTGAATTACGAAGATACATCCGTTACGATTCCCGCGCCCAAATCGGTCAACTTTAACGGCACCAAGGCGACGATTCAAGAGGCCACCGTATCCTGCGTTGGCGTTTCAGTCCGCTACAACATAGATCGTTCCATCGAACACGACAACAACAGCGGCAAGATGTCTCAAAACATGGAGGAGTCTATGGATGCCGTTGGCAACATACCCCTCATCGTGACGTTCAAAGACGGTCATGTTGAGGACGCAACCAGCTACAGCGGCTATTTCGCAAATAAACTGGATAACGGCACCACTGATGTCCACAAGACCTGGCCGTTCTCGCAAGTTTGTGACACAGACAAGATTGCAAGCGTACAAATTGGCGATACGGTCATTCCCATGAATTCGTAACGCTACGCGGCTCGTATATGCACCCGGTTCCGCACTTCGCGTCTAAAGATGCGCTGTCATCGAGCAGCGTGAGCGCAAGGCCGCCCGTATGGTCGGCTGGGAACACCTCGTTGCGCTAAAAACCACCACGAAGGGGACCGGCACCTTTGTGGTGGTTTTGCTGACTCGTCCGACCTGTCCCAACGGTTTGTCTCAATCTGTAACAGGTAGGGCCCAAATAATCGGTTAGCTGTTACAGATCGAGACAGACCACGGATGCTCGGCCGAAAATCTCAATCTGTAACAGGTAGGAACGATTTTGCCCCTTAGATGTTACAGATTGAGATATTTGACAGCTTGAATCGGCATCGCCTACAGCGCGGCGACGACCTTGTCGCCCATCGTCGTGGTGCCGAGGATCTTATCTGCCGGGGTGTTGACATCGGCGATGTCACGGGTGCGCCAGCCCTCGTCGAGCACGCGCGCCACGGCGCTCTCGATCCACGCGGCTTGCTCGCCCATGTCGAGCGCGTAGGTCAGCAGCATCGCCACCGACAAGATTTGAGCCAGCGGATTGGCCACGCCGAGCCCCGCGATGTCAGGAGCGCTGCCAGCGCTCGGCCCAAACAGCGATACGCCATCATCCAGCGAGGCAGAGGCAAGCATACCGAGCGATCCGGTAATCTGAGCCGCCTCATCGGACAGGATGTCGCCGAACATGTTCTCCGTCACCACGACGTCAAAGTCTGCCGGTCGACTGATGAGCTGCATGGCGGCGTTGTCGACGAGCAGGTCCTCAAGCTCCACGTCGGAGTACTCCTCGTCTTGCACGCGATGCACGATCTCGCGCCACATGCGGCTCGTCTCCAGCACGTTGCGCTTATCAACGCTCGTCACCTTGCCGCGACGTTTGCGCGCCGCCTCAAATGCCTGGCGCGCAATGCGCTCAATCTCGTACTCGCGATACTCCATCACGTCGACCGCACGCTGACCGGCCGCACCCGCAGCGCCCGCGCAGGTCACGGATGCGGGCGCCAAAGTCCCACGGCATGTTGTAGCCCATCGTATCGGGGATGTTCACGACCGTGGCACCGGCCTTTACGGCCGCCTCGATAATGCGCACCAGAAACTCCTGATCGGAGCGGCCGGCATCCTCGGCATAAAACTCAACATCGTCAACGAACTTGCGAGCATGTTTGACGGCATGGATCGCTCACTCAATTGCCCTTTCCTCAGTCATATGGAGCTTGTCGCGCAGGTGACTGGTGCTCACACCCAGCCCTGTATGGATACGGGGCCTCTGGGCCGTTTTGAGCGCCTCTGCAGCCACTTCGATATCCCTGTCGACAGCGCGCGTCAGGCCGCATACCGTGCATCGGTCGCCCGCAATCTTGCCAATCTCCTGTACGGAGCGAAAGTCACCAGGACTCGAGATGGGAAAGCCCGCCTCGATAACGTCCACGTTCATGCGCACCAGCTGGCGGGCGATGAAGAGCTTTTCCTCGGTATTCATGCTGGCGCCCGGCGACTGCTCACCGTCGCACAGGGTGGCGTCAAAGATTGTGATTTTGCGGCTTATATGTTCCTCCTGATTGACCGTTTTATGACAGATGGCTTTCAGGAGAGAGAGAAGGCCTAGAGATAGAAAAATACCCATGTCGCTCATCACGCCTGAAAGCGGCAGACGATAGCGCACCCGGGTACAACAAATCGTTATAGCGAGATTACAACCCTAGCGCGCTATCCAATCTAGTAGCGCTAGGCCTAGGAGCTGTTGCGTGTTCTTAAACATGTTGGGCTCCCTTCGGCCTCGGGTAGAACTACATCGCGCTAAAGTACAACACAAGTAAAACCACCACAAGGGTGTCTGTCCCCTTCGTGGTGGTTTCGTTGACTCAAAAGCAAGAAACCCCGTCCCGCGCGAGGCAGAACCGGGTTTCTTTAGCAATGCTTGCTTTGTTCAGGCAGTAACTAGCAGTTACTCAGCCAGGAAGTCACGCTGGACAGCGGGATCGACCTTGACGCCAGGGCCCATGGTGGAAGACACGGAGATGGACTTGACGTACTTGCCCTTAGCAGAAGAGGGCTTGACACGCAGGATCTCGGTGTACAGGGCGGCGTAGTTCTCGACGAGCTGCTGCTCAGAGAAGGACTTCTTGCCCAGGGGCACGTGGCAGATGCCGTAACGGTCGGCACGATACTCAACGCGGCCGGCCTTGAGCTCGGAGACCATCTTGGCGACGTCCATGGTCACGGTGCCGAGCTTGGGGTTCGGCATGAGGCCACGGGGACCAAGAATCTTACCGATGCGGCCAACCTTGGCCATCATGTTCGGCGTGGCGATAGCGGCGTCGAAATTGATCTCGCCCTTCTGGATCTGGGCGACGAGCTCGTCGGAACCGATGATGTCGGCGCCGGCAGCCTCGGCCTCGCGGGCCTTCTCGCCCTCGGCGAAGACGGCAACACGAACGGTCTTGCCGGTGCCGTGGGGCAGGGAGATGGAACCACGGATGTTCTGGTCAGCCTTACGAGTATCGATGCCCAGACGGAAGTGGGCCTCGACGGTCTCGTCGAACTTGGCGGTATCAAGCTCCTTGATGAGCTTGGCAGCCTGAAGGGGGGTGTAGAGCGTGGCGCGGTCGATCTTCTCGGCAGCGGCGTTATAGCTCTTACCATGCTTAGCCATGTGCATTACCTCCTGTGGTTAAACGGGCGTGAGCCCTCCCACATCGTATCGTGTGCCCTATTGCACACATATAACGGGCGCCCCGGTCGGAGCACCCGTCATTACCTAAAGAAATCGCTACTCAGCGATGGTGACGCCCATGGAGCGGGCGGTACCGGCGATGATCTTCTTGGCGGCATCAATGTCGTTGGCATTGAGGTCCGGCATCTTGATCTCGGCGATCTTGGTGAGCTGCTCCTGGGAGAGCTGACCAACCTTGTCGGCCTGGGGCTTAGCGGAACCAGACTTAAGGTTCAGCTCCTTCTTGATGAGGTGAGCCGCCGGCGGGGTCTTGGTGATGAAGGAGAAGGACTTATCCTCGTAGACAGAGATCTCAACGGGGATGATGTCGCCCTTCTTGTCCTGCGTCTCGGCGTTAAAGGCCTGGCAGAACTGCATGATGTTCACGCCAGCAGCGCCCAGGGCGGGACCGACGGGAGGAGCGGGGTTAGCTGCTCCAGCAGGAATCTGGAGCTTAATGACGTTGGCAACCTTCTTCTCAGCCATGGTCATTCCTTTCGAATCACGAGTGTGAAGTACTTGCTATATCGTAAGCACGCACGTGTTAGAAGCACTCCTGAGATGAGCAGTCACAGAAGAAGCACGCTCGCGCGAACGGACGAAAACTTAAGCGATGACAGCGACCTGGTTAAAGTCGAGCTCGACCGGCGTCTCGCGGCCAAAGATCATCAGCGTGACCTTGAGCTTGCCAGCCTCGGTGTTAACCTCGGAGACCTTGCCATCAAAGTCGGTAAGCGGGCCATCGGTGACGCGGACGGACGTGCCGACCTCAATATCAACCGAGGTGCGCTTGGGCGAATCGCCCTTACCGGGACGACGAGTCATCTTGTTGTACTCGTCGCGAGAAAGCGGAGCGGGCTTGCCGTTGCCGCCCAGGAAACCGGTGACGCCAGGCGTGTTACGAACGCACGTCCAAGCATCGTCATCCATCTCCATGCGGACCAGGACATAACCCGGGAAAATCTTGGAATCCTTGGTCTCACGCTTGCCACCCTCTTTAATCTCGGTGACGCGCTCCATAGGAATCTCGATATCAAAGATACGGTCCTGCATGCCCATAGTCTCGATGCGATGCTCGAGATCGGACTTAACACGGTTCTCGTATCCAGAGTAAGTGTGAACGACGTACCAACGCTTAGACATGGTTTAGCCCCTCAATCCAGAGAACAGAGCAAGAGCCTCGCCAAAGCCAGCATCGAGCAGAGCGATGACGACGCCGACGACGATCAGAGAAGCGCAAACGACGACCGAGTAGTTCACGAGCTCCTTCTTATCGGGCCACGTGACACGCTTCATCTCGGACTTGACCGAAGCGAAATACTTCTTGGTGCGGGCGAAGAAACCAGGCTTCTCGTTCTTCTTGGACTTCGCAGCCTTCTCGTTCTTCTTGGCAACGGCCTTCTTGGCCTCAACCTTGGAGTTGGCGGCAGCGTTGTTGGCAGGTGCCGGCTGCTGAGCCTTCTTCTTGTTCTTCTTGTTGGCCATTTGGGTTACCTCCGCGCAATGCGCTTATACATGAGTAAACCGTAAGCCCCCAATTGGGAGCTTACGGAATAATGACTGGCACGCCAGGAAGGACTCGAACCCTCAACACTCGGTTTTGGAGACCGATGCTCTACCAATTGAACTACTGGCGTATGTGACTAGAGACTAGCGAGTCTCTTTGTGCAGCGTGTGGTGACGGCACCAGGGGCAATACTTCTTGATCTCCATACGATCAGGCATGGTCGACTTGTTCTTGGTGGTCGTATAGTTGCGGCGCTTGCACTCAGTGCACGCAAGAGTAACTAGAGTACGCATGTATCCTGAACCTTTCATTTCCGCCCCGTACGGGCACGAGTTGTTACTTTATCAGCTCCACGTAAGTGCTGTCAATGAAAACCTCGAGTCAATTGGTTCTCGGTGGATCCATTCATATTTGGAACACATCAATGAAGCCATCGAGAGCTAATCGACGGTGCATCCAGGACCATTATCAATCCTCTCGACACCAGCAACGGCTCAATATCCATCGCAGAAAAGAACCCGGCACCCATATAAGTGCCGGGTTCTCTAAGTCAGCTATATCAAAGAGCTAATTTACTCAATGATCGTGGAGACGATGCCCGAACCGACGGTGTGGCCACCCTCGCGGATAGCGAAGCGCAGGCCCTCCTCCATGGCGATCGGGTGGATGAGGTCGCCCTCGATGGTGATGTGGTCACCAGGCATAGCCATCTCGGTGCCCTCGGGGAGCTTGACCGTACCGGTAACGTCGGTGGTACGGAAGTAGAACTGAGGACGATAACCATCGAAGAACGGGGTGTGACGGCCGCCCTCCTCCTTGGTCAGAACGTAGATCTCGCCGGTGAACTTGGTGTGCGGGGTAACCGAACCGGGCTTGCAGAGAACCTGGCCGCGCTCGATGTCCTCGCGCTTGATGCCGCGGAGCAGCAGACCGACGTTGTCGCCAGCCTCGCAGAAGTCCATGGACTTACGGAACATCTCGATACCGGTAACAACGGTGTTCTGGGTATCCTTGATGCCGACGATCTCGACGGGCTCGTTGAGCTTGAGCTCACCGCGCTCGACACGGCCGGTAGCAACGGTACCACGGCCGGAGATGGTCATAACGTCCTCAACGGCCATCAGGAACGGGAGGTCGTTGTTACGAGCAGGCGTCGGGATGTACTCGTCGACAGCGTTCATGAGCTCGCGAATGGCGTCCATCCACTTGGCGTCGCCCTCGAGAGCGCCCAGAGCGGAACCACGGATGACGGGGATGTCGTCGCCGGGGAAATCGTACTCGGAGAGAAGCTCACGGGTCTCCATCTCGACGAGGTCGATGAGCTCGTCATCGTCAACCATGTCGCACTTGTTCAGGAAGACGACGATGTAGGGAACGCCGACCTGACGGGCGAGCAGGATGTGCTCGCGAGTCTGAGCCATGGGGCCGTCGGTAGCGGCGATGACCAGGATAGCGCCGTCCATCTGAGCAGCACCGGAAATCATGTTCTTGACGTAGTCAGCGTGGCCCGGGCAGTCAACGTGAGCGTAGTGACGGGCAGCAGTCTCGTACTCGACGTGGGAGACGGAGATCGTAATGCCGCGCTCGCGCTCCTCGGGAGCCTTGTCGATGTTCTCGAACGCAGTGAAGTCAGCCTTGCAGCCCTCGGTCTCGGAGAGAACCTTGGTGATGGCAGCGGTCAGCGTGGTCTTGCCGTGGTCGACGTGACCAATGGTGCCGATGTTAACATGCGGCTTAGTGCGCTCAAACTTCTCTTTGGCCATAAAGCCCTCCTCTTAACAGGTCGTCCCCGGACGGGACTTTGCCTTTATACCATAGTGGCCTCTCAACATACTATTGAGAAGCCACCGTGTTACCTATGGTAGCGGTGACTGGATTCGAACCAGTGACGCCACGGGTATGAACCGTGTGCTCTAACCAACTGAGCTACACCGCCGGATGGAGCCTGCAACCAGACTTGAACTGGTGACCTCTTCGTTACCAACGAAGTGCTCTACCGACTGAGCTATACAGGCACTTGACGGGTGGGAGCTATAGGATTCGAACCTATGTAGGCAGAGCCAACGGGTTTACAGCCCGTCCCCATTAACCACTCGGGCAAACTCCCAATCGTTCAAGTATCCGCAGGTTCTTTGGTCTTTTGGACCGCCGCCCCCGCGAACGAAAAAGATAATACGATGCAACCTTGGGGGCTGTCAACGAAAACCTCTAGATACACGGTTCCGGGCGTATCTATATAGCCGTGACCTGCTGTTTTGTTGAGTTTGGATGTGAAGGACGGTGGATTTGGCTGCGCTGGTGACATTTCCCGAGCGAATACTTTGGTGTAGTGGAGTACACCTTCAGGATCGGACTTCGATAACAGCCTATTTGCACCTATATATAGGTCGAGATCGGGCTTCCGTGGCAGATTCGAGCGTGGATTTTCTCCCGTTTGAAATCGAGCGTGGATAATCTCCCACTATTGGCGTGCCCCCAAGGCCAAAGTGGCAGATTATCCACGATCATTCACTAAGCGGGAGATTTTCCACGCTCGTACGTCCGATAATCCACGCTCAGGGGGGGGCAGCCGAGCTCGACACGGCTTTTGTCTCGATCTGTAACATATAGAGAACATTTTCTCCCCTATCTGTTACAGGTCGAGATATTACGCAGAGACCTCCGCTTACGTCTCATTCTGTAACAGTAAGAAAGGTTTTCAGCTTCTTCGTGTTACAGATCGAGTCAAACCTGAAGCTTGGTTGGCGCCAAACACGCTGACTTATCGACATAAATAGAAACGGGCCCTGTCCCTCAGGGGGACAGGGCCCGAAACTCTCATGGAGCCAGTGACAGGAATCGAACCTGCAACCCACTGATTACAAATCAGTTGCGCTACCGTTGCGCCACACTGGCACACTTGGCGCTTTCGCGCGAAGCCAGTTAAGAATAAAGGAATTGCGGACGAGGCGCAACAGGCCCTTCGCCCGACCACATCTCAAAACTATTCGTCAGAACGAATAGTTTTATCTGTTCGCCAAAACAAAAAACTATTCGTTTTGGCGACGGTAACCCGCAGCCCATTGATTACAAATCGACGGACTGGCCAATTGGGAAACGGGTCTCTATGGATAATCCCCTACCTCCCGCGCAGGGCCTTGAGCTTGGCCAGGGCATCGGGGCTCAGGCGACTGCCCAGAGTCATCTTGACCTGCGGAGCTTCCTCTGCCTCGTGAACGTCGTTGTCGATCTGTTTGATCTCGTCCACCAGCATACGGCTCGAGATGCGCGTGACGCCCTTGCCCATGACGACGGCCTGTATTGTGCCGTCACTCGATACCACGGAGCACGCGCGGCCTTCCTCACGCGCCTCGATGCAGAGCTTCTGCACCACGGTATCGGCAGAGACGCCCGTCGGCGAGAACTCGATGCGCACGCCGCGGGCCGGTAGGTTGGGGCGCTCGTTGGAGATGTTGCCCGCGCCGTCGAACACGATCACGGCCTCGTAACGGCCCTGGGCAAACGCCGCGACATCGTTGATAAGCGCAGTACGAGCCATATCGTGGACGTCGCTGGAATATGGATCGTCGGAATGGTCGTAGACGAGCTTTTCGTAGCGCGGCGTGCAGTGGATCACGTTGTAACCGTCGACCACCAGCAGCTCGGGCTTGTTGGAGTGCACCGCCGAGACTGGGTCGGCGATAGCCTGCGCAAACGCATTGCCGCCCACGCCGTAGGTCGCGGCCGAAACAATCGGCTTGGCCGAGCCCTCGCCAAAGCGCTTGGCCTTGGACTTGGCGCGGTTCTTCTTGGACATGCGCTACTCCTCCCCCATGAGCTCGCCGGCATTGCGGCGCAGCCACTCAAAGCACAGCGCGGTGGTCGCCTGGGCCACATTGAGACTCTCGGTCATGCCGCGCTGGGGAAGCTTGGTCAAAAAGTCGCATTTCTCGAGCACCAGGCGCGAGATGCCGTCGCCCTCGGAGCCCATGACGAGCGCAACGCGGCCCTCAAAGGGAGCATCCCAGCAGCTGCCCTCGGCGTGCTCGGAAGCACCGCCCACCCAAAAGCCAGCAGCCTTGAGGTCGTCGAGCGCTCGAGCGATGTTGGGAACCTGTGCGATGGGCAGATGCATAACGGCACCAGCAGAGGTTTTGTAGCTGCCCACGGTCACACCGGCGGCGCGCTTGTTGGCAATGATGACGCCCGCCGCGCCCACGACCTCGGCAGAGCGCACGATGGCACCAAAGTTACCGTCGTCGGTCACATGGTCGAGTACGACGACGAGCGCCGGGCCGTCACCCGCGCGGTCAAGGATATCGGCGACGTCCGCATAGGGGAAATTACCCACCTCGAGCGCAATGCCCTGATGAGCGCCATGGCTCGACAGCGCATCGAGCTGCGCGCGCGGCACATACTTAATGCGGACGTCCGCGGCGTTGAGATCGTCGACCAGGCGCGACAAGGCAGCATCGCGCTCCCCGCCCTCGGCGATGAGCGCGCACTTGATGGGAAAACCAGTGCGTAGCGCCTCGGCGGCAGCACGACGACCTTCGATAAACTCGCCCTTGGGAACCTCGACGTTATCGCGGCTACGCTCGCGCTGCGAGCGAGCAGCCTGTGAGCGCTCGCGCTGGCCCTTGGGAGCGGCAGCGCGATCGTTGCGGCGAATCGGACGCGAGCCAGAAGCGGCCTGCTTGCCGCCACGAGGCGCACGCTTGCGATTGTCGGCCATAAGACGGCCTCCTTAAATAGAAAACGAACAAGAATCGACCGTCCGAGCCACGGCACCTTGCCTTTCAATCGTCGGGCATGACCACCAGGTCTATGCCCTCCTCTTTCAAGGCAATCTGCCGCACCTCGAACGGTCGACAAATACTAGAGACTCTTAATACGAGTACCGGCGGCAGTATCTTCGATCGTCAGGCCTAGGTCCTTGAGCTGGTCGCGGATGGCGTCGGCCAGATCCCAGTTCTTGGCGGCACGGGCCTCGGCGCGGGCCTCGAGAATCTTGGCAGCAGCCTCATCTAC
The DNA here is from genome assembly GCF_003472325.1 of Collinsella sp. AM12-1. Lineage (NCBI taxonomy): Bacteria > Bacillati > Actinomycetota > Coriobacteriia > Coriobacteriales > Coriobacteriaceae > Collinsella > Collinsella sp. AM12-1. The sequence goes on along the minus strand of NZ_QRLS01000025.1, from coordinate 5,331 downwards.
GTCGTCACCAGTGTAGGCAACCAAACCGGCGGCAACGCCCAGCAGGCCCAGCGGCAACTCGACCTTGGGCTCGGGAAGCTCGACGCCAAACGTATCGAGCAGCTCGACCAGCGTATCGGCGGCAGCCAGGGCTGCGGCCTTGTCGGCAGCATCGCCCGCCTGCTCCAGGTACTGGTTGCACTCGGTGACAAAGCCAAAGACAGCACCCATGGCACCGGCGGTGTTAAAGTCGTCGTCCATGCACTCCTTAAAGGTGGCACGGGTCTCGGCGGCCTTGGCGGCAAACGCCTCGGCGGCAGCCGCATCGGCATCGGCCGTCGCATGGTTCGCAGTCCAACGCAGGTTCTCGACCGTACCGGCAATGCGTGTGAGCGAGTTCTCGGCACCATCCAGACGCTCCCAGGAGAAGTCAAGCGGCGAGCGATAGCTCGTCTGCAGCATCAGCAGGCGCAGGGCGGCAGCGGAGTGCTGCTCGAGGACCTCGGCCAGCGTAAAGAAGTTGCCGAGCGACTTGGACATCTTCTCGCCGTCTACCAGCAGCATGCCCGTGTGCATCCAAGTGTTGGAGAAGCCCTGGTGCCAGGCGCAGGTGGCCTGGGCGCACTCGTTCTCGTGATGCGGGAAGGCAAGGTCGGAGCCGCCGCCATGAATATCGATCGGGGTGCCCAGGTAGCGGTGCACCATGGCGGCGCACTCGGTGTGCCAACCGGGACGGCCCTCGCCCCAGGGGCTCGGCCAGCTGGGCTCGCCGGGCTTGGCGGCCTTCCACAGGGCAAAGTCGAGCGGATCGTTCTTGTCCTCGTTCTCCTCGATGCGCGCGCCAACCATAAGGTCATCGATGTTGCGGCCCGAGACCTGACCATAGTTGGGATCGCTGCGCACGGCAAAGTACACGTCGCCGTTATCGGCTGCGTAAGCGTGGCCCTGCTCGATGAGCGTCTTGATCATAGCGATCATGGGGCCGATCTCCTTGGTGGCGCGGGGGCGCACATCGGGATCGAGCACGTTGGCGGCGCGCATGACGCCGATGAACTTGTCGGAGAACTCCGTCGCGACCTCGGCGGCAGTGCGGCCCTGCTCGTTGGCGCGTTTGATGATCTTGTCATCGACATCGGTGAGGTTCTGGGCGAACGTGACCTCGTAGCCGCTCGCGATGAGCCAGCGACGAATCACGTCAAAGCTGATGAACGTGCGGGCATTGCCGATGTGGATGTTGTCGTAGACCGTGGGGCCGCACACGTACATGCGAACCTTCCCGGACTCGATGGGCTGAAACTCTTCCTTTTTATGGGTAGCGCTGTTGTAGATACGCATTCGTTACTCCTTAACGGTTTTCTGTAGCAGGCAGACGGCCCAGGCGCCAATTCCCTCGCCTTGGCCTTCCCAACCGAGCTTTTCGGTCGTGGTGGCGGCGACGCCCACGTTTTCGACGTCAACGCCCAAGGCATGGGCAAGGTTGGCGCGCATGGCATCGCGGTGCGGGGTGATCTTGGGCTGCTGACAGGCAATGGTGCAATCGGCATCGACAAACTCAAAGCCCAACTCGCGCGCATAGTCCATCACGCGAGCGAGCAGCACCATCGAATCGGCACCCTCGTAGGCGGAATCGGTGTCGGGGAATAGCTTGCCGATGTCTCCCCCGCGGCAGGCGCCCAGAATGGCGTCGGCCAAGGCGTGCGCAAGCACATCGGCATCCGAGTGGCCCAGCAGGCCGCGCTCGTAGGGAATGTCGACCCCGCCGATGATACATCGACGCCCCTCCACCAAACGGTGGACGTCGTAGCCGTGGCCAATGCGCAGGTTACTGAACATGGGGAAGGTCCTCTCCCTCGGCCATACGGCCAAGCAGAATCGCGGTTACGGGGCGCAGGTCCTCGGGCACCGTCACCTTAAGGTTATCGCGCGGGCTCTGGACGCAGCGGACGCGCCCACCCATGCGCTCGACCAGTGACGAATCGTCGGTACCGATAAAGCCCTCGGCAATGGCTGCAGCGTGGGCGCGCTTCATAGCATCGACGCTAAAGATCTGCGGCGTCTGCGCGGCCCAATAGAGCTCGCGCGGCGGCGTCTCGACGATATTGTCGCCGTCGACGATCTTGAGCGTGTCGATCGCGGGCTGGCCGCACACGACGCCGTCGAGCGAGCGGTCACCCACAAGCACGTCGATCGCGTGATCGATGGCCTCGGTCGTGATGAGCGGACGGGCGCCGTCGTGGATGGCGACATATTCGAAACCCGCCGGTACCGCATGCACGCCGGCACGGGTGGAGTCCTGGCGGGTATCGCCGGCATCGGCAAAGCTGATGGGCGTGCTATACGAATACGGGCTGATGGCCAGGCGGCGCATCTCGACACGACGCTCGGCAGGACACACCACCACGATGTGACCGACCTTGTCGCTACGATCGAACGCACGGATAGACCAGCTCATGAGCGGACGGCCCGCCACGTTAACGAGCTGCTTGCCGCCGGGATTTCCAAAGCGCTGGCCGCTGCCGCCGGCAACGACCACGGCGCATACGGGAGCCATTATGCGTTCCCCTGTTTGGTGCCCTTCATGCGGTACAGGGAGTCCGCAAGAATGGCAGGGTTGTTAACGCCAAAGTCGCCCAGGCGCTCCGGATCCTCGCTGATGTCGTCCATGAGCTCCTGCAGCGATCCATACTCGTCGACGATTTTCTCGGCCACGCCGTCGCGCACGACGGACACGCGCGAAAGCGTGCGCAGGCCCAGCGGTGTCATGACGGAGTCCTCGTCCAGGTCGTCGTAACCCAGAACCGCCGCCACATGCTGTGGGTCGGACAGGTCCTTAGGTGTCATACGGCTTAGGTTGGCGCGAATCTTCTCGGCATTAGCCTCGGAAGAATCACTTGCGTAGTCGCGGATCATCAGGTCATACTCGGTATCCATGCTGGAGCCCGCGAGCTGCTCGAGCTGCATCTGCACGAGCTTGCCCTGGTTGCCCAACTTGACGATGCAATCCTTAAGCTCGGTCTTTGCCTGCTGCATGATCTCGAAGCTCGAGAAAATACCGGTAATGTCGGCGAGCGTAACGTAGTCGTCGAGCTCGAGGGCCGTCAGGCGCAGCAGGGAGCGGTCGAGCGACTGACGGGTAGTCTGGAGCGTGGCGACGAGCTGGTTGACCGAGCTCATGATGGTGGTGACGGGCTGGATCTCGTAGCTCTTGCCGTGAACGTACACGTTGACGACGGCACGACGGGCCGAGACCGAGATCACAATGGCATCGGTGAGCACCGACATGCGAGCGGCGGTGCGATGACGCATGCCCGTCTCGCTCGTGGCAAGCGAGGGATCGGGATTGAGATGGAAGTTGGCGCGCAGGATCTGGGTGAGGTCGCCGTCGATGACGATGGCGCCGTCCATCTTGGAGAGCTCGAACAGACGGTTCGAGGTGAACGAAATGTTGAGCGGGAAGCCGTCGTTACCGGCAGCGAGCACGTTTTCGGTGTCGCCAACGCAGATAAGGGCGCCCAGGTGACCGGCGATGATCATGTCGAGGGCAGTGCGGATCGGCTGACCAGGTGCCGTCAGACGGATGGCCTGTTCCATACGCTTTTGCAGCTCGTTCTTATCCAAGGCATCGCTCCCATCGTATACGCTCCATAAACGCTAAATAGTTTCTCACGGTTTGTCCCCGCGGCGCTCGCGAAATCCGATGCTTACAGAATGAGCGAACACCGCTAAGATAGCTAATTTGGGACGGGCTCTTTTGACTACCCACTCAACCATGTGCCAAGGTTAGTCTTTATGTTGCTCCCCCAAGAGGTACACGCGGGCCCGCCCGCAGAGAGGGAGCCAGACTATGGGACTCGCAGAGCTCGTGCTGCTCGCCGTTGGCCTTTCGATGGACGCCTTTGCCGTATCCATCTGCAAGGGCCTTGGCATGAAGAAGATCAACCTTAAGGTCACCGTAGTGCTCGGCCTGTTCTTTGGCAGCTTCCAGGCCGGCATGCCCGTGATCGGATGGGCGCTTGGCAGCCAGTTTATGGGCATCATCGGCCCCATCGACCACTGGATCGCCTTTATCCTGCTCGCCTTCATTGGCGGCAAAATGCTGTGGGAGGCCTCTACCGAGGACGAGGATGAAGGCGACGGCAAGGATGCCGAAAAGATTGACCTGGGCGAGTACCTGATCCTCGCCATCGCCACCTCAATCGACGCCCTAGCCGTAGGCATCTCATTTGCCGCGCTCTCGGTCGACATCATGCCCGCCGTGTCGCTCATCGGCATCACGACCTTTATCTTCTCCGTCGCCGGCGTAGCGATCGGCCACACCTTTGGCGCGCGCTACGAAAAGCCTGCCACCATCGTGGGTGGCGTCGTGCTCATCTTCATCGGGCTTAAGATCTTGCTTGAGCATCTGGGGATTCTCGCGATATAAAAAACGCCTCTCATAAGCTCAACGTCAATGTAGAGGTCTCATGCAGAGTTTTGCATAATGCCTTTTCGTGCAGACTTTTGCATGTCATACTGATATGCAAAAGTCTGCACGTTAGGAGATCACCATGGATACCCTTCCCATCACCACACCGCGGCAAGCTGGCATCTATGTGCGTCAGGCACGCGAGGCTCAGGGTCTCACCCGTGCCGCCCTCGCTAAAAAAGCCGGTGTTTCGGAGCGCCTGCTCGCATCGCTCGAGCTAGGAGACGCCACTGGCATTCGACTCGACAAGCTGCTGACGATTTTCAATGCTCTTGGACTAGCACTCGCCGCTCAAGGGGATATCGGCGAAGCAAAAAATGAGCGACCAGTCGACGCTCCGCATGCCAATCCGCTGCCTCGCAGCATCCCCAGGCGCCATCACACTCAACGTCCCCATCATCGCAACAGTCGTAGTACCGCCATTCCGGCTCTTGCAGATGCCCCCTTTACATCCGCACTTTACGACGAGATATTCGCCGATTTCGTCATGTCCAATCTCGGAGTCTCGATTGCCGCAAACGCATCTAACCAAACCAAGCCCGAAGGGAAATAGCCAATGGCCAGAACATCACTTCGGACCATTATTTGCGGCGTACCTGCGGGAACGCTCACGCAAGATGAGAACGGTCTTATCAGCTTTACCTACGATCATGACTATGACGGGCCAGCCCTATCGACCAACATACCCGTATCGAATCGCACATACGGACAACAGGTCATGAATCCGTACCTGTTTGGCCTTCTACCCGACAGCGAGGACCAGCGAAAAGCGATTGCCGCCGAATTCGACGTTAGGCCCAACAATCCCGTTGCGTTGCTCAGCCATATCGGACTCGACTGTCCGGGCGGGTACCGTCAAGATTCTTTCGCAAATTGATCGAGGCGGC
>NZ_QRLS01000024.1:0-20930 GCF_003472325.1 Collinsella sp. AM12-1 | reverse complement strand
GGGACCCGTTCAGGCTGTTGCGTTGAGATTGAAAATCAACCCGCGTGTCACAGCGGAGCTGATTCAGTTGAGATTGCCTGAACATTCCGCCCCTCTTTACGCCCTCGGGTATACTCAAAAGCTACTGATTCGATTTGATGCCCAGCAACAGCAGAGGGGATAGTATATGTGCGGTTTTGTCGGTTTTGTCGGTGGGACGGATAACCAATCCGAGGTGCTCACCAAGATGATGGACCGCATCGTCCATCGTGGTCCCGACATGGGCGGTCAGTTTATCGACGGCCGCGTTGCCCTCGGCTTCCGCCGCTTGTCGATCCTCGACCTGACCGAGGCTGGCGCCCAACCTATGGCCAACGAGGACGGTAGCGTCGTCATTGTCTTCAACGGCGAGATCTACAACTTCCAAGAACTCCGTTCCGAGCTCGAGGCCAAGGGCTACAAGTTCCACTGCGGCGCCGACACCGAGAGCCTTCTGCACGGCTACGAGGAGTGGGGCGAGGCAGTACTCGATCGCTTGCGCGGTATGTACGCCTTCGTCATCTGGGACAAGAAGAAGAACAAGCTTTTTGGCGCCCGTGATATCTTTGGCATCAAGCCGCTCTACTACTATCCCATGGCCGATGCGGGCGACGGCGCTCCGGGCGTGCTCTTTGGTTCCGAGATCAAGAGCTTCCTGGACTACCCGCACTTCCACAAGGCGGTCAACAAAAAGGCCCTGCGTCCGTACATGACGCTGCAGTATTCGGCGACTGAGGAGACCTTCTTCGAGGGTGTCTACAAGCTGCCGCCGGCGCACTACTTTACCGTCGATATTCCGACCGGCAAGATGAACATCGAGCGCTACTGGGATTGCGATTACTCTGCCGTCGAGAAGCCGTTCGAGGAGTACGTCGACGAGCTGGACGAGGTCGTGCACGAGAGCGTCGAGGCCCATCGCATCGCCGACGTCAAGGTCGCGTCGTTCCTCTCCGGCGGCGTCGACTCCAGCTACATCGCCGCTTGCCTCATGCCCGACAAGACCTTCTCGGTGGGCTTTGACTACAAGAACTTCAACGAGACCAACTACGCCAAGGAACTTTCTGACAAGCTCGGCGTCGAGAATGTCCGCAAGATGATAACCGCCGACGAGTTCTTCGGTGCGCTCGAGGACATCCAGTATCACATGGACGAGCCGCAGTCCAACCTGTCTTCCGTGCCGCTGTGGTTCTTGGCCGAGATGGCCCGCAAGGACGTCACCGTCGTGCTTTCGGGCGAAGGCGCCGACGAACTCTTTGGCGGCTACGCCTACTACGAGGACACGGTCCCAGTCCGCAAGTACAAAAAGATGGTGCCGCTGCCCATCCGTCGCGCGCTCGGTAACCTGGCGCTGCATATGCCGTACTTCAAGGGACATAACTTCCTGGTCAAGGGTGCCGAGATCCCCGAGAAGTCGTTCCTGGGACAGGCTCTGGTATGGCCGGAGCGCGAGGTCGACGGCGTGCTCAAGCCCGAGTACAACACCGGCGATGGCGCCTTCGAGCTTGCCGCTCCCATCTATGCGCGCGTGAAAGGTCAGCCCGAGCTGGTCAAGAAGCAGTACCTGGACATGAACATGTGGCTCCCGGGCGACATTCTGCTCAAGGCCGACAAGATGTGCATGGCGCACTCGCTGGAGCTGCGCGTGCCCTTCCTGGACCGCAAAGTCATGGAGTTCGCCGAGCATATTCCCGACCGCTACCGCATCAACGAGAACGGCAACAAACAGGTACTCCGCCACGCTGCCAACAAGTCGCTGCCCGATGAGTGGGCCACCCGTCCCAAGGTGGGCTTCCCGGTGCCGATTGTCTACTGGCTGCGCGAGCAAAAGTGGTACGACTATGTCAAGGAGTACTTCACCGCGCCGTGGGCAAGCGAGTTCTTCGATACCGACGAGCTCATGCACCTGCTCGATCTGCACTTTGCGGGCAAGGGCGATTTCCAGCGCAAGATCTATACGCCGCTCGTGTTCCTGGTGTGGTACAAGCGCTTCTTTATCGACGAGGACCAGCCCGCTGTTCAGGCTGCCTAGCCTCGGCTTACGAACGCCTGCGCGTAACGGCTCCTCCGGGAGCCGTTTTTGCGTGGGTGCGTTTCAGTTACTATAAAAACCGTCCCTGCCAAATGGCTGAGAAAGGTGAAAGATGCACCATTCGGATTCCGCGACCGTGACCACGGTCGATACGCTTGCCAAGCTTCTCGATGTGTGCGGTGAGCTGCGCGCATCAGAGCAGGTTGACGAGCGTGCCGTGACCGGCTGCTCGTTTGATTCGCGCGCGGTCTCGGCAGGTGACGTGTTCTTTTGCAAAGGTGCTGCCTTTAAGCCCGCGTTTTTGAGCATGGCGCTCGATGCGGGCGCCGTCGCATTTGTGTGCGAGGAGTCGCTGGTCGAGTCTCTGGAGCCGCTGGCGCAGGAGAGCGGTGCTGCGATGCTGGTTGTTGATAGCGTTCGCACGGCCATGGCCCTGTTGCCGCCGGAGGTCTACGACCGTCCCGACCACGACGTCAAGATCGTGGGCATCACCGGTACCAAGGGAAAGACCACGGCCGCTTTTATGCTCCAGTCGATTATTAAAGCGGCGGGCGAGTCCTGCGGCATGATCGGCTCGGTGAGTACCGACGATGGCATCGAGTGCTACGAGAGCACCAATACCACGCCAGAGGCCCCCGAGGTCTGGCGCCATATCGCCAACTGCCGTGAGTCCGGTCGCCAGTCCATGGTCATGGAGGTCTCGAGCCAGGCGCTCAAGTACCAACGCGTCGAGAATCTGCCGTTTGACGTGGCGTGCTTCCTCAACATCGGGCGTGACCACATCTCGCCGATCGAACACCCCACGTTTGAGGATTATTTTGAGAGCAAACTCAGGATCTTTGACCAGGCAAAGACCGCCGTGGTGAACCTGGGCACCGAAGAGGTTGACCGTGTGTTGGAGGCAGCGTCGACGGCCGAGCGCTTGGTGACCGTTGGCGTCGAGCATCCCGAGGCAAGCCTGTGGGCGAGCGATGTGCGCATGGTCGGCTTTAACATCGAGTTTAACCTGCATGGCCTGTGTGCCGACGAGTCCGAGGCGGGGGAGAAGGTCCTGCTGGGCATCGCGGGCGACTTTAACGTGGAAAACGCGCTGGTCGCTATCGCCGCTGCGCGCGAGATCGGCATCGGTATCGAGGCTATCAAGAAGGGCCTCTCCAAACTGCGTGTGCCGGGCCGTATGGAGGTCGTGGAGTCGAAGGACGGCCGCGTGATCTGCGTCGTTGACTACGCTCACAACCAGCTTTCGTTCCGGTCGCTTTTCTCGTCGGTCAAGCGCGCGTTTCCCGCCAGCCCGGTCATCGCAGTATTTGGCGCTGCCGGCGGCAAGGCGCAGGAGCGCCGCGAGCAGCTTCCGCGCGAGGCCGCACCATATTCCGACCTGATGATCTTTGCCAACGAGGACCCGGCTCACGAGGACCCGATGAAGGTCTGTCGCGAGCTTGCCGAACATGTTCCCGACGATACGCCGAACAAGATCATCCTCGATCGCGAAGCCGCTGTGCATGCGGCGTTCAAGGCGGCGCGCGAGGAGTACGTTAACCCCGATGTTCCCACTATTGTCTTGCTGCTGGCAAAGGGTGACGAGGAGCTCATGCACGTGGGTGACGAGTTCGTGCCCATCGAGAGCGACCTTTCGTTGGCCAATTGCCTGATCGATGTTACCCAGTTTGACTAATGAACCATGATGGCGGCGGCGCCCTGAGTGCGCTGTCGCCATAAGCGTGTTCCCTCAATCAAAACATGCCGTCCAAGTCCAAACCCTTCTACGTAAACGGAGTAACCATGTCCCACAACACCTTGCCGACCGTTGCCGAGCTTTCGGGCGAGATGCGCGAGCGCTTGGCCAAGGTCAAGTACGTCTTTACCGACCTGGATGCCACGATGCTCGCGCCCGGCTCGTGCGTGCTGCGCGACAACGACGGCAACCCTTCGACCAAACTCGTCGAGGCCGTCGTGGCGCTCGCTCGCGTTGGCATTCAGGTGGTTCCCACCTCGGGCCGCAACCGTACCATGATCCACGAGGACGCGCGCGTGCTCGGCCTCAACTCCTACATTGGTGAGATGGGCGGCCTGGTCATGTACGACCTCAAAGCCAACGATTGGGAGTATCTGACTGGCGACATGCCTTACGACCCCGCCTGCGGCCTTACTCCGCACCAGGTGATCGAGCAGACCGGCGTGTGCGAGAAGATTCTTGCCCGCTGGCCGCACAAGATCGAGTATCACAACGACATGTCGACCGGCTACAAGTACCGCGAGGTCACCGTCGGCATGCGCGGCGATGTGCCCGACAATGAGGTCCAGGCCATCCTGGACGAGGCCGGCTGCGGCCTGGTGTGGGCCTGTAACGGTCACCTGACGCATCTGTCCAAGCCGACGACGCTCGAGCTCGATCGCGTCGAGGACGGTCGCGCGTTTAACATCAATCCCGCCGGCCTCAACAAGGGCATTGCCATCGCGCGCTTCTGCGAGCACCTGGGGATCGAGCGCGAGGAGACGTTGGCGCTCGGCGATTCCGAGTCCGACTTCTACATGGCCGATCACGTGGGCACGTTCTGCCTGGTCGAGAATGGCCTGACGAGCGCCGGCGCGCCCGAGTTCCTGGCTGCTTGCGAGAACGCTTTCGTTACGCGCGGCAAAATTGTCGACGGTTGGGCGGCGACGGCAGAGCTGCTGGTCGCGGCGCGTTCGTAGCGCGGCGTCGCCGCACTTGGACATGTCTTTTCGAGAGAGACTGGTGAGGTAATGTCCGATATCAAGAATCTGGCCGGGGACACGCGCCCTATTGGCGTATTCGACTCGGGTCTTGGTGGTCTGACGGTTGCGCGCGCCATCGCGACGGCGCTGCCGCACGAGTCCGTCTACTACTTCGGCGACACAAAACGCTGCCCCTACGGCACGCGCACCGAGGATGAGGTGCGCTCGTTTGCGTTGCAGGCGGGCCGTTGGCTGTCGAAGCACGACGTCAAGATTATGGTCATCGCCTGCAACACGGCGACCGCTGCGGCCTTGCGTCTGGCCCAGCAGGTGCTCGACGTTCCCGTCATCGGTGTGATCGCACCGGGCGCACGCGCGGCAATCAACAGCACTCGCACGCGCCGGGTGGGCGTGCTCGCCACCAACCTCACCATTCGCTCGGGCGCCTACACGCGCGCCATCCAGGATCTGGATGCCGGCGTCGACGTATACGGCTGCCCCGCCTCGAGCTTTGTCGAGGTTGTCGAACACGAGCTCGCCTCGGGTGCACATCTGCAGGAACAGTGGCTTGAGAACGAGGACATCTTCGATACGCCTGCCGTGCGTGCGCTGGTGGGTGCCACGGTTGAGCCGCTGCGCGACCACGGTATCGATACCGTGGTGCTCGGCTGTACGCATTTTCCGCTGTTGGTGGGACCTATCCGTCATGCGCTGGGGCCTGGGGTGCGCGTCGTGAGTTCCGCCGAGGAGACCACGCGCGAGCTGACCGATATCCTCACGCGCCGCGAGCAGCTGGCGGGCGACGCCGCCGAGCCGCAGCATCGTTTTGCCACGACGGCCGATAACATTGCCGAGTTTGCGGTGGCGGGCAGCTTTATCTTTGGTCAGCCGCTCAAGAGCATTGAGCATATCGATATCGATGAGCTGAAATAGATGTAAGGCCGCCGCCAAAGCCTTCGCCACATTTTTTGCCGAAAGGATCTTTCTATGGAGTACATGCAGGTCAACCGCGCCAACGGCCGCGCCGCCAACGAGTTGCGTCCCGTTAAGCTCACCCGTGGCGTCATGAAGCACGCCCACGGTTCGTGCCTGGCCGAGTTCGGCGACACGCGCGTGCTGTGCGCCGCCACTATCGAGGAGGGCGTGCCGGGCTGGCGAAAGGGAGCTAAGGCCGGCTGGGTGACCGCGGAATACGCCATGCTGCCGACGTCGACCGGCAAGCGCTGCAAGCGCGAGCACGCCAACCGCAAGGGCCGCTCCATGGAGATCGAGCGCCTCATTGGCCGCAGCCTGCGTACCGTCGTCAACATGAAGGCGCTCGGCGAGTACACCGTCACCGTCGACTGCGATGTGATTCAGGCCGATGGCGGCACGCGTACAGCGAGCATCACCGGCGCCTGGGTGGCGCTGCACGACGCCCTCGCCATGTGGGTCGAGGCGGGCAAGATCGAGCGCATCCCGCTTACCGGCCAGGTGGCTGCAATCTCCATGGGCGTTGTCGACGGCAATACGCTGCTTGACCTCGATTATTCCGAGGACAGCCATGCCGAAGTCGACATGAACCTCGTTGCCACCGACACCGGTGAGATGATCGAGCTCCAGGGCACTGGCGAGCAGGCGCCCTTTGACCGTAAGCGCCTCAACGCCCTGCTCGACTTGGGCGACAAAGGCATCGCCGAGCTCATCGAGCTTCAGCGCCAAGCCATCGCCTAACCTGCCAAAAAGGGACAGGTTTATTTTGGCAGGTTATATCTGGGAAAACGTCGAAGCATAAGACTGCCGTTGATTGAGAGGGGAGAGGCGGAGGCCCTCGTCGCCCTCGGCGCGGCATTGCTATAGAGACAAGGAGACCACTCATGGCACTTGAGAAGATCGACATCGACACCCTCGACCCGGCGGCGACCATCGTCGTGGCAACCGGAAACGCTCATAAGCTCACCGAGATCGAGGCCATTTTGGGCAAGGTCATGCCCGAGGTGCGCTTTGTGGCGCTCGGCCAGCTGGGCGATTTTGAGGACCCCGAGGAAAACGGCACGACGTTTTTGGAGAACGCCATCATCAAGGCGCAGGCTGCGGTCGAGGAGACGGGCCTTATGGCCATTGCCGACGATTCTGGCTTGGTCGTTGATGCCCTGGACGGCGAGCCGGGCGTGTATAGCGCGCGCTATGCGGGCGTGCATGGCGACGATGCCGCCAACAACGCCAAGCTGCTCGTTAACCTGGAAGGCGTGGCCGACGAGGACCGCACCGCGCGTTTTATGAGCGTCGTCGCGCTTATCGACACGGACGGCCTGGTCACTTATGGCGAGGGCGCCTGCGAGGGCGCTATCGCACACGAGGGCCGCGGCGATCATGGCTTTGGCTACGACCCACTGTTCCTGCCGGTCGACACGCCGGGCAAGACCATGGCCGAGCTGACGGCGGACGAGAAGAACGCCATCAGCCATCGATTCCATGCGCTCGAGCATCTGTCCGCCAAACTGACGGGCGAGGAGTAAGCCGTGCGTGCGGTGGTGCAGCGCGTACTCAACGCCGGCGTGACGGTCGACGGCGAGTGCGTGGGTAAAATTGGGCGCGGCTATCTGGTGCTGCTGGGCGTGGGCCACGGCGACACGCGCGCCGAGGCCGATAAACTGTGGGGCAAGCTCCGGGGCTTGCGCATTAACGAGGACGAGAACGGCAAGACCAACCTGGCACTTGCCGATGTCGACGGCGAGGCTCTCGTAGTGTCGCAGTTCACGCTGTTCGCCGATTGCCGTCACGGCCGCCGCCCATCGTTTACGGATGCCGGCGCCCCCGATGTCGCCAACGAGCTCTACGAGTACTTCCTGACGCTCGTTCGCCAAGATGTCGAACACGTGGCGCACGGCATCTTTGGCGCCGATATGAAAGTCGACTTGGTCAACGACGGCCCATTCACCATCGTCTTGGACACGGACAACCTTTAGGTTACGCGGTTTTACCAAACCGCGTAACAACTGGTCATGCGAGGTTGTCGTCTGGTACGTATTTGGGACGGGGTTTATTTAGCTACTTGCGTATGGCGGCAGCAGGGTGCTATAGTATTAGAGTTTTGTCTATCTTAGGGGTATTATCCCCTTTTTGAATTGCACCTTCTGGAGGCCCTGTTCATGGAAGAGATGGAAGTCAATCACGTCGACGACATCCACGAGAAGCTGACCGATATGGTGGGCGATCGCGTTAAGGTGAAGGCCAACATGGGCCGCACCCGCGTCGTCGAGCGCATGGGCACCATCAAGAGCGTCCACCCCGCCGTCTTTATCGTCGAGGTTGACGAACGTCGCGGGCGCAAGTCGCGTCAGTCCTACCAGTATATCGATGTCCTCACCGGTCAGGTCGAGCTGTTCGACCCCGAGAGCGGCGAGCATATCTTTACCCCGCTCGGCAATCAGCTCGAGGAGCACTAGCGGTGACCGATCGGTCCCTGACTCTTTCCGCGCCGGCAAAGATTAACCTCTACTTGGGGGTTCATACCGAGCGCGATGACCGCGGCTACCACAGGGTCGATTCCCTGATGGCAGCTGTCGGTCTTTCCGATACCGTGACGGTTACGCCGGCACAGGCGCTGACCGTCCAGACGGTTCCGGCATCAGATTTTCCCATGCAAAAGAATACGGCGTATCGGGCTGCGGTTGCTATGGCCGAGCATTATGGTCGCGAGGCAAGCATCTGCGTGACGATTGAGAAGCGCATTCCATTGTGCGCCGGCTTGGGCGGTCCCTCGACGGATGCGGCCGCGGTCATTGTCGCCTTGGCGGAGCTCTGGGGAATTGATCGCTCCGACCCCGCGCTCGACGACATTGCGCGGGGCATTGGTGCTGACGTCCCGTTCTTTTTGCACGCGAGCCCTTCGTTCTACGTAGGTGGGGGAGACGTGCTGGCAACTGAGTATCCCGTGCTGCCCGCAACACCCGTCGTGTTGGTCAAGCCGCGCGAGGCAAGCGTTTCGACAATTGAAGCCTATCGACGTTTTGACGAGGCCCCGGTGCCTGCGGACAAGCCCGGCGCGATAGCTTCTGCCTTGCGTGCCGGTGATGCCGAGACGGCATATGCACTCATCCATAACAACCTGGGCGTCATTTCCGCACAGATGGAGCCGCAGATTCAAACGGTTCTCGATTGGCTGCGTAAACAGGACGGCACGGTTGCTGTAGATGTGTGTGGATCGGGCGCCTGCTCGTTTGCCATTTGCGACACCGCCGCCACGGTCGAAAGGCTTGCCGACGCTGCCCTGCAAAACGGCTGGTGGTCCTGCGCGACGGAGCTCATTCCCAACACGGTTCGCATCGAAGTGCCAAAGAAGTAAAAATTTCTCTAGCACGCGACGGAAATCTTTGTTACTATAGTCGAGCTAACGGGTTGTGGCTCAGTTTGGTAGAGCACTGCGTTCGGGACGCAGGGGTCGCTGGTTCAAATCCAGTCAACCCGACCAGAGCATGAGGAGGGACCGCTTCTTGCGGTCCCTTTTTTTAGCTATTGTTGTGATACCGCGATACCCGCGGTATACTCATTCGAGCTTGTCTCGCTGTATTGTGGAGGTCTACATGTTTGGACTGAGGGCTCCTGAGCTCATCATTATTCTCGTCGTTGTCCTGATTATCTTCGGGCCCAAGAACCTGCCGAAGCTCGGCAAGTCCCTCGGCTCTACCGTCAAGAATATCCGCGAGGGTATGGAGGGCGACGATAAGGCCGAGACCAAGCAGGCCGAGGAGGTCGTGGTCGAGCAGTCCGAGGAGGACAAGGAGATCGCTGAGCTCGAGGCCAAGCTCGCTGCTGCCAAGAAGAAGCAGGCAGAGGACAGCGACGCGGACGCAGAGTAGTCCCATCCCTTTGGGGTGAGCACCTGACCGGCTTGCCCGCAGGCTAGCCGGTCTTTTTCGTTTTGTTGACAGTTGATTGTTTGATCAGAGTTGGGGAGATATCCGTATGGACGCAAGCCAGATCGTACTGACCGCTGAGGGCCGCCAGAAGCTCGTCGAGGAGCTCGCTTGGCGTGAGGGCGATTACGCCAAGGAGATCGTCGAGGACATCAAGGAAGCCCGCGCGTTCGGCGACCTTTCGGAGAACTCCGAGTACGACGCCGCTAAGGACAAGCAGGCCCAGAACGCCGCTCGTATTGCCGAGATCCAGGCCATCCTTGCCAACGCTCAGGTTGCTGCCACCACAGGTGATCTGACCGTCTCCATCGGTTCCACCGTTTCTCTGATTGATCCCAACGGTGAGGTCATGGAAGTCACGCTCGTCGGTACCACCGAGACCAACTCGCTCGAGCACAAGATTTCCAACGAGTCTCCGGTCGGTCACGCCATCATCGGTCACGGCGAGGGCGACTCCGTCGAGGTCGTTACGCCTTCCGGCAAGACTCGCGTCTACACCATCGCCAAGATTGCACGCTAGACCACGGTCCCGCGTAAAGGTATGTTTTCGCTCCCTGGGACCGAATCCTGGGGAGCGTTTTAGTTTGAGGAGTTAACTTATGGCAGAGAACCAGAACGCCGCAGATCAGGCATCGACGCTCAACGACGAGCGCGCCACCCGCCTGGCCAAGCGCGCCGCCCTGTTCGAGGCGGGCCAGAACCCCTATCCCGAGCACTCTGAGCTTGAGGACTACGTTGCCGATATCGAGGCTAAGTACGCCGAGCTTGCCGATGGCGAGGACACCGAGGACGTCGTGAAGATCGCCGGCCGTGTGGTCGCCAAGCGCGGTCAGGGCAAGATCATGTTCATCGTCGTACGCGATGCGACTGCCGAGATTCAGCTGTTCTGCCGCATCAACGACATGGACGAGGCTGCCTGGAATACGCTCAAGTCCCTCGACCTGGGCGACATCCTGGGCGTGACCGGCGTGGTTGTGCGCACCCAGCGCGGCCAGCTTTCCGTTGCCCCTAAGAGCGCGACCCTGCTTGCCAAGGCCGTTCGTCCGCTGCCCGAGAAGTTCCACGGTCTTTCCGACAAGGAGACCCGCTATCGCCAGCGCTATGTTGACCTGATCGCCAACGACGACGTTCGCGAGACGTTCCGTAAGCGTTCGCAGATTCTCTCCACCTTCCGTCGCTTTATGGAGTCCGACGGCTACATGGAGGTCGAGACCCCCATCCTGCAGACCATCCAGGGCGGCGCTACTGCCAAGCCGTTCATCACGCACTTCAACGCGCTCGATCAGGAGTGCTACCTGCGCATTGCTACCGAGCTGCACCTCAAGCGCTGCATCGTCGGCGGTTTTGAGCGCGTGTTCGAGATCGGCCGTATCTTCCGTAACGAGGGCATGGACCTTACCCACAACCCCGAGTTCACCACGATGGAGGCCTATCGTGCCTTCTCCGACCTCGAGGGCATGAAGGCGCTCGCCCAGGGTGTCATTAAGGCGGCTAACAAGGCCATCGGCAACCCCGAGGTCATCGAGTACCAGGGCCAGACCATCGACCTTTCTGGTGAGTGGGCCAGCCGTCCCATGACCGACATCGTTTCCGACGTGCTCGGCAAGCAGGTCACCATCGACACGCCGGTCGAGGAGCTTGCTGCCGCCGCGCGCGAGAAGGGCCTGGAGATTAAGCCCGAGTGGACCGCCGGCAAGATTATCGCCGAGATCTATGACGAGCTGGGCGAGGACACCATCGTCAACCCCACCTTCGTGTGCGATTACCCCATCGAGGTTAGCCCGCTTGCCAAGCGCTTTGAGCATGATCCGCGCCTGACCCATCGCTTTGAGCTGGTCATCGCCGGTCACGAGTACGCGAACGCGTTCTCCGAGCTCAACGACCCGGTCGACCAGGCCGAGCGCTTCGCTGCCCAGATGGCCGAGAAGGCCGGCGGCGACGATGAGGCCATGGAGTACGATGAGGATTACGTGCGTGCCCTCGAGTACGGTATGCCTCCCGCGGGCGGCATCGGCATCGGTATCGACCGCGTGGTCATGCTGCTCACCAACCAGGCTTCCATCCGCGACGTGCTGCTGTTCCCGCACATGAAGCCCGAGAAGGGTTTCCAGTCCGGTGCCGCTGCTGCCAAGGCCGCCGAGGCCGGCAACGCCGCGAGCCCCTTCGTCAAGCCGCTTAAGCCCACGGTTGATTATTCCAAGATTGCCGTTGAGCCGCTGTTTGAGGAGTTCGTCGACTTTGATACCTTCTCCAAGAGCGACTTCCGCGCCGTGAAGGTCAAGGCATGCGAGGCCGTCAAGAAGTCCAAGAAGCTGCTGAACTTTACGCTCGATGACGGCACCGGCACCGACCGCACCATCCTCTCCGGCATTCACGATTATTACGAGCCCGAGGACCTGGTCGGCAAGACCCTGCTCGCCATCACCAACCTGCCTCCGCGCAAGATGATGGGCATCCCCAGCTGTGGCATGCTCATCAGCGCCATCCACGAGGAGGAGGGCGAGGAGCGCCTCAACCTGATTCAGCTCGACGCTTCCATCCCTGCCGGCGCAAAGATGTACTAACTAGTTACGCGGTTCTACGAACCGCGTAACGGCTCGACGCTGCGCGGGCCGCATTTGGGCAATCTGACGTTCAACTTCAAGGGCGCGACCAGAAGGTCAGCGCCCTTTCGTTTCACGCCACCTTGCCTCAAATGCGACCCGCTCGCTGACTTATGCTCAACCTGCGGCGCCATTTTGCTTGAAGGCACCTTGCTCGCTCTGGCGGGCTTTCGCTGTCCGTCCTCTACCTGCGGCGTTGCCCTGGTTGGCACTTAGGGACGTTCCTCTTGTGCCGGCACTTGGGGACGGTCCTAGCCGCCTGGGGTCTACCGGTGCATTGGGGGTTTACGCCTTCCGTGCATGACAGTCGTCTCTTTTATGTTTCCTTTAGCCGTCGCTGCCTAGGATGGGGGTTAGTCGGTAGGAAGGGAGCGTCTGTATGGACGACGCGAGCGATCGTGCAATCGAAGAGGACATGCTCAATCAGTTCAACTATTTTGATGATGAGGACGAGGAGCCGATCGACCGTCGCGAGCCGGCATCGCTTGACTCATTTGACCTAGTGGGTGAAGGGGCTGATGAGGTTGAGAATGAATCGACGGAACCCCCACAGCCTTCGCGCCCCGACCCGCTGCTTTCGAGAATCTCTTTGCACCACGGTGTCCGTGCCGGCGCCCTCCATATGAAAACCGACTGGCGCCAGATCGTGACGGCGGGCGATGAGCTTGCCGTCGATGCGCCGCTCACCGATAAGTCATCCATCATCTGCCGCACCGGTATGCTTATGCTCGCGAGCGGAACGGGTGCCTGGCGTGTACGCGATACCATGAATCGCGTTGCCGCCGTACTCGGTGTCACCGTCCACGTTGACTTAAGTCTTCTGTCGTTTGAGTGCACCTGCATCGAAGATGGCCACTGCTTTAACGAGGTTGTCAGCCTGCCCACAACGGGAGTCAATACCCATCGCATTTGGATGATGGAGAGCTTCCTAAAGGAAATCGAGACGTATGGGCGCCGGTTTACCGTGCACGAATACCACGAGATGCTCAAGACCGTTGAGAGTTCAAAACCCGATTACTCTCCCTGGCAACAGGGCCTTGCGGCAGCTTGTGCTTGCGGCGCCTTCGTCTTTTTGCTCGGCGGCGGCCCTATCGAGATGGCCTGCGCATTCGTAGGCGCTGGTGTTGGCAACTTTGCTCGCTCTCATATTCTCAAGCAGGGTCTTGGCCAGTTTAGCGCGCTGACGATTGGCGTTGCGCTCGCTTGCGTTTCGTATCTGCTGGCATTGCTCGGCCTTGGCCAGGTCGTACCGGGGGCAATGTCGCACCAAGAAGGCTATATCGGCGCCATGCTCTTTGTGATTCCCGGCTTTCCCCTCATTACGGCAGGCCTCGACATCGCTAAGCTCGACATGCGAAGCGGCATTGAGCGTCTTTCGTATGCTGTGTCGATTATTGTGATGGCGACGCTCGTAGGTTGGATGGTTGCCGAGTGTGTTGGCCTGGCGCCGGACGACTTTGCGCCGCTCGGCCTTTCGCCGCTTGCCCTTACGCTCTTGCGCGTGGTAATGAGCTTCGTTGGCGTATTCGGCTTCTCAGTGATGTTCAACAGCCCGGTAAAGATGGCCACGGCAGCTGGGCTGATCGGCGCCGTGTCCAATACCCTTCGTCTGACCCTTGTCGATGGGCCGACGATGCTTCCCTTCCTGGGCCTCAGCGCGGGAATGCCTCCCGAGGCGGCTGCATTTATCGGGGCGCTCGTATCGGGTTTGCTGGCAAGCCTGGCAGAAATCAGGCTCACCTACCCACGTATCGCCCTCACGGTGCCATCGATTGTCATTATGGTGCCGGGCTTGTATCTGTATCGCTCGATGTATTACATGTGCACCTTCGACACGGTCAATATGCTCGGCTGGTTTGTGCGTGCAGTGCTCATCGTGGCGTTTCTGCCCGTTGGCCTGGGCGTGGCGCGTACACTCACCGACCCTCGCTGGCGCCACACCAGCTAATTGGCGCAAGTGAAACTGATCCGCATAACATGAACGTGGATAATCTCCCGTTTTTGGCCTGTTTACGGGCTCAAAACGGGAGATTATCCACGTTCATGGAATGGGTGTCCGAAAATCCACGCTCGTTGGGCCGATGCAGAAGCACCTGGCGATTCCTTTTTTGTAGACGTTGTCGCGCGGCTACGGGCAGGAAAGGTCCCAACGGTTAACATATACTCCATATGGGTAAAGAGACCAAAGCGCTGCCGCGGGGCGGCGCTTTGCGTTTGAAAAAACTAGCTCGTCTAAGAGGAACTAGCATGTTAGACCGTTTTACCGATCGCGCGCGCAAGGTCATGTCCATGGCCAAGCAAGAGGCGCTCGATCTTCATTCAAATAAGGTGGGTACCGAGCACCTGCTGCTCGCGCTTGCCAAGGAGGACGAGGGCATTGCCGCCGAGGCACTGCGTTCGCTCGACATCTCCTACGATGACATCATGGATACTCTCAAAGAGGTCCAGACCACGGTTCCCGAGCCCAGTGAGGAGACCGAGGCCGCTAAGCTCGCCTTTACGCCGCTCGTCATTAGCGTGATGGAGCGTTCATTCCGCGTGGCGCGTGAGAACAACCAGACCTACGTGTCGACCGAGCACTTGCTGATCGGCATCGTCGAAGAGGGCAACGGCATGGCCATGGACATCCTCATGCGCTTGGGTGTGTCGTCCGCCTCCATCAAAAAGGCTATCGAGAAACTCACCGCCAAGGACCAGGACAAGAAGCGTCCGCTCGCCGGCGCCGGTGCTGGTCGTCCCGGTGCGGGCCTGCCGTTCTTTAGCGGCTCGGATGCCTCTCAGCAAAAGGGGAGTGGCACCGATACGCTTAAGCAGTTCGCGACCAACCTCACGCAGAAGGCGCGCGACGGCGAGCTCGACCCTGTAATTGGTCGCGAAAAGGAAGTCCAGCGTATGATGGAAATTCTTTCGCGCCGCACCAAGAACAACCCACTTATCCTGGGCGACCCCGGCGTGGGCAAGACGGCCATCGTCGAGGGCCTGGCACGGCAGATCGCTGCCGGCAATGTGCCCGAGAACCTTATGAACCAGAACATCTGGACGCTTGACCTGCCGGGTCTTGTCGCGGGCGCCAAGTATCGCGGTGAGTTTGAGGAGCGCCTCAAGAACGTGATCCAGGAGGCGACCGAGGCCGACGACGTCATTCTGTTTATCGACGAGATGCACACCATCATCGGTGCCGGTTCTGCCGAGGGATCCATCGATGCAAGCTCCATGCTCAAGCCCGTGCTCGCGCGTGGTGCCTTCCAGATTATCGGCGCCACCACGGCCGAGGAATTCCGCAAGTACCTCACCAAGGACCCAGCCTTCGAGCGTCGCTTCCAGACCATCGATGTCGAGGAGCCGAGCGTCGAGGACACGGTCAAGATCCTGACTGCGCTCAAGCCGCGCTACGAGGAGCACCACCACGTGCGTTACACGCAGGGTGCCATCGAGGCCGCTGCGAACCTCTCCAACCGCTACATTCAGGATCGCTTCCTGCCCGATAAGGCCATCGACCTCATTGACGAGGCCGGTGCCCGTGCTCGCATCGCCGCGAATCGCGCACCCGAGCCGGTGCGCGAGGCCGAGCATCGCATCGAGGAACTCAAGGCTGCCGCACAGGAGGCTACCGAGAGCGACGACATGAACAAGGCCGCCGAGATCACCGAGCAGCAGAAGGCCGCCGAGATTGAACTCGCCGAAGCCAAGGCCGCCTGGACCGCCGAGCTCGACGCCAGCCCGCTCACCATCGACGTGAGTCAGATTGCCGACATCGTGTCCGTGACCTCTGGCGTGCCGGTTTCCTCGCTCACCGAGAGCGAGAGCCGTCGCCTGCTGCAGACCGAAAGCGTGCTCAAGACCCGCATTATCGGCCAGGACGAGGCCGTCGAGGCCGTCGCCAAGGCCGTGCGCCGCAGCCGCTCGCCGCTCAAGGACCCGCGTCGCCCCGGCGGCAGCTTTATCTTCCTGGGCCCCACCGGCACAGGCAAGACCGAGCTCGCCAAGACGCTCGCCGAGTACCTCTTTGGCAGCAAGGACGCGCTCATCAGCTTCGACATGTCGGAGTTCGGCAGCGAGTTCGAGGTCTCCAAGCTTATCGGTAGCCCTCCGGGTTACGTGGGTCACGACGAGGGCGGTCAGCTTACCAAGGCCGTTCGTCGTCACCCGTATTCGGTCGTGCTGTTCGACGAGATCGAGAAGGCGCACCCCGACATCTTCAACATCCTGCTGCAGGTGCTGGAGGAGGGCCGCCTGACTGATAGCCAGGGCAAGACGGTCGACTTCCGCAATACCGTGATCATCATGACGTCCAACGTGGGCGCCCGCGAGATTGCGCAGGATGCGAGCGTGGGCTTTGGCACCACCGGCGAGCAGGGTCTCACGTCGAGTGAGATCCGCGGCCGCGCGATGGGCGAGCTCAAGCGCCTGTTCCGCCCCGAGCTGCTCAACCGCATCGACGACATCGTGGTGTTCCAGAAGCTCTCGGGCGAGAACCTGACCAAGATCGCTCACCTGCTGGTGGACGATCTGCGCCAGCGCCTGATTGCCAACGGCATGAACATCAAGCTCACCGATGCGGCCTATGACAAGATCGTGGCCGAGGGCACCGACCTCACCAACGGTGCGCGTCCGCTGCGCCGTGCTATTCAAAAGCTCATCGAGGACCCGCTGTCCGAGGAGCTTCTGGCCGGCGAGTGGGGTGAGGGCGATACCGTCCTGTGCGACGTGGCCGATGGCAAGTTTGTCTTTAGCCATGGCACGGGCGAGATCCCGGCACCGCGTCCGGCGGGCACGCTCGGTGGCGATACCGCCCCGGCGGCACCGCACACCGGCAACGCCGCGCCCGTGAGCGGCGGCGTGACCTCGGGCCCCGGCGGTATGATGCAAGCCGGCTCTGGTGCGCTGTAGGGATTAAACATACCTTGTATAACGGGGGCGTTTCCGATAAGGAAGCGCCCTCATTTCTATTGAAATGCGCTTCAATCTGCCGTGCTATACTAAAATCGAGATTTAGTATAGCAAAGGAGCTGATATGCCTACGTCAATACTCGACACGCGGCCAGTTCAGATGAACGTGCGTATAGATCGCCAGCTCAAAGAGGCGGGAGACGCCGTCCTGACTCATATTGGCATGACGCCGTCACAAGCCGTTCGGACACTTTGGGAGTATCTGGTCGTTAACGGACGCATGCCCTCGAAGGGAGACGCGGCGGCTCCGGTTTCTGACGGAGTGGAGCCCCGGCGCATGGAGTCAAGGGCCGCGCAAGGCAGCCATATCGTTCGCGATTCGTGCCTCAAATACGGCATCCCCATCCCTGAGTTCTCGGGAGACTATGACGACCTCTATGAGGAGGCCATGGCGGAGCGCTATCCCGAGTGGGTGGAACTATGGGCACAGAAGGCGTCCTCAAGCTGTTAATCGATACCAACGTATGGATGGATTATTTTTCTGGCAGGTCCGACCGTACGGCAAATGTCGTCCATCTGATCGAGATTGCCGACGCCTCGGAGCGGATTGCCCTGTTTGCCTCGTCGCTTTCGGTCAAAGACGTGTCATATCTTGTCTCGGCGGCAATCAAGCAGGAGTGCCGAAGAAAGACTGGCTCACTGAGCGCTAACGCCATTGCGGCGGCAGACGAAACGGCTTGGGCATGCGTTCGACAGATGCGCGAGCTAGCCCTCATCGCCCCGGTCGGTGCAGACGAGGTCTTCGACTCCTTTGTGTTCAAGTACCACCACAATGACTTTGAGGACGACCTGATGCTGGGCGTCGCCAATCGCATTGATGCCGATTACGTTGTGACGGAGGACAAGAATCTTATTAAACATACCAATGGTGTATGCATTAATGTTCAACAGGCGTTGAGGTTGGTTGAAGGGTCCAACGCCCCTTCGGCACGGCCCGTCTAGCCTGCTTTATCTTAATAAAGTGGCGTTTCCCCGCCGTTAGCCGATGATGCAAGGGCGCTCGGCGTTTTCGACTGGTTTATGCACGCAAAGTCTGGGAATATACAAGACGCATGTCTTACTGTCTAACCAGTTGCGCCAAGGAGGCACCATGGACTACAAGATTACCGGCTACGAGCCCGCCCAGCTGTTCCATTTCTTTGAGGAGGTCAGCGCAATCCCCCGTGGGTCTGGCAACGAGAAGGGCATCAGCGATTTCCTGGTTGCGTTTGCCAAGGAGCGCGGCTTCGATGTGTATCAGGACGAGGTCTACAACGTCATCATTCGCAAGCCCGCATCTGCCGGTGCCGAGAATGCCCCGACCGTGATGCTGCAGGGCCACATCGATATGGTGTGCGACAAGTTGGGTTCCGTTGAGCACGACTTTACGACCGACGGTATCGACCTGGTCGTCAAGGACGGCGTCCTCACCGCTAACGGCACCACTCTGGGCGCCGACAACGGTATCGCCGTCGCGCTTATGCTTACCGTGCTCAACGATGATTCGATTGCCCATCCGGCTCTCGAGTGTGTGTTCACCACCGACGAGGAGACTGGCCTGGTCGGCGCCGAGACGCTCGACAAGTCCCAGATTAGCGCCCGCACCATGATTAACCTTGACTCCGAGGAAGAGGGCGTTGCCACCGTCAGCTGCGCCGGCGGCGTCGTCGTTACCTACACCTGCCCGATCGCGCGCGAGCACAAGACCGGTAGCACCCTCACGCTCGACATCTCCGGCCTTCTGGGCGGTCACTCCGGCAGCGATATCCACCTGGAGCGCGGCAACGGCAACCTCATCATGGCCCGCATCATCGACCGCCTGATGGTCGCCGGCGAGCCCGCCATCGTCAGCTTCAACGGCGGCACTAAGGACAACGCCATCAACCGTGAGTGCAAGGCCGAGCTGGTTTACGCCGACCACGCTGCCGCCGAGGCCGCGGCCCAGATCGCAAAGGATATCATTGCCGACGTCACTGCCGAGCTCGAGGTCTTCGACCCCGGCTTTACCTGCACCGTCGAGATTGCCGACGACGCCGAGGTCGAGGCCATGGACCAGAAGTCCGCGCTTGCCCTCATCCGCGCTCTGCGTCTTGCCCCTAACGGCGTGATTCGCCGCAACGTCGCCACCGACGGCTCCGTCGAGGTTTCCTCCAACATCGGCGTGGTCGCCACCTCTGACGACCAGGTCAAGATCATGCTGTCCCCGCGCTCCTCGATCACCTCGCTACAGAACGAGTTCAAGGACCGCCTGCAGACGTTGGCCGATGTCTTGGGCTTCGACGCCAAGTTTGAGTTCGAGTATCCCGGCTGGAGCTATGCCGAGCATTCGCCGGTCCGCGACGTCTTTGTCGAGAGCTATCGCGAGCTCTTTGGCTCCGAGCTGCGCATCGAGTCCATTCACGCCGGCCTTGAGTGCGGCCTGTTTGCCGAGGCCCTGCACGGCCTGGACGCCATCGCCGTGGGCCCGACGCTCTCCGATGTCCACACCCCGGACGAGAGCATGGAACTCGCTTCTGCCGAGCGCTTCTACGAGCTGCTCATCGACGTCCTCAAGCGTCTCGCTGCGTAAAGGTTGCGCTAGCAGCAGTCCGAGCCACGTGCTAGCGGATTGCAAATGACATTACGAGAGGGGGTACCCGGTCTTTTGCGACAGGTGTCCCCTCTCTTCTTTTAAGAAATGGGAAATTGATTGGCGTCTAGCCCATATCCGCCCTGATGAGGTCGAGGGTTCGCTGGCAGTTTTCGCGGACGGGGCCGAGCATATGATCGCGCAGGTCCGCCATGCCGGGCAGGTCGGCGTATTCGTCCATGACCTCTTCCATGCAAATGGGTACCTCGTAGGCGAGGTCCATCATGGTCGCAAAGCAAAACTTCTCGGATAGCCCGGCATCGGTGAGCGCCGTCTCCAGCGCGGGGTCGCCCATACCGTGGTATCGGCGGATAGCACCTGGACCGATGCGCCCCACACGATTTTCGCCGCCAACGCTCATAGCAAGGCGTGCCCGACGTCGCATGCTCTCATACGCCAAGCCCGAAGCGACATCGTACATTCGAGCCATCATGGCTGCGCCGTCGTTTCCAAGGAGCAGGGAATAGTTTTTCGCATGCGCATCCGGTGCGCCGATAATGGCGTTGAAGAACAGTATCTGCGTAAACAGATGCAGGTTAAGTTGATGGTGGCTCGTAGTTACGAGGAGCTCTTGAATGTCGCGTGTGGTCGGGCCGCCGTCTGCCGTGTACTTTTGGGCGGGCATCACCCCAAGTGCCTGACAGAGGTCTTCTTGATGTAGGCGCCTGATCGTTCCGTCTTCGACTTTCACGCGGTCATAGCGCTCAACAATGAGGGTAGGTTCGTCCTCAAACATACGATATTCGACGTTTGCCGTTGCGATACCGGCTCGCTGGGCGCTTTTCATGCAGACAAACTCATTGAGAGCCTCGAGTTTAAATCCGTTAACGCCATTTTTGAAAATATGCGTCGTGGGCGAGGAGCCCATGCATTCGCACCAGCGGCCGTTAATGAACGCGAGCGCGAACTTGCCCTGGTTGCCTCCAAGTGACCAACTTTCATCTAGACCCATCCACGATGCATCGCGGTCATCTCTGATCGACTTGAGGCGGAGAGCAATTTCGTGGTCGTCTATAGGGCGGTAATCGCCAGCGCGATGCAGGACGGCGTCGGCATCTTCTTCGGCATAAAACTGCACTCCGCCCGGAGGTGACGCATAATTTCTTTCGCAAATTGACAACCGCATA
>NZ_QRLS01000023.1:0-22430 GCF_003472325.1 Collinsella sp. AM12-1 | reverse complement strand
ATGAATGTGGGAGGTGTTCGGATAAAGTCGATAATCAAGGGCTATCAGGTAGATCACGTCGGTCTCTTTGGTGCTCTCGTCCCACGAAAGCTTGATGATAAAGTTAAGCGTGTCATTGCCAGTCGAGTTGTCGAGCGTCTTGGCGTTGAGCTCGCCTTTTTCGAATACCTTGTATCGGTAGAGCGGGCGCGCGTTGCGCTGGACGTTTTGATAGTCCTTGAATGTAGGGTCGCTTGCGCCGGGGACCGGCACGGCTGCCGGACCGTCGTTCTCCTTGTTGATATATTCGAAGCTCGTCAGCAGGTTCTCTCCGGTTGCTTTCCAGCTATAAGATTTGCCGCCTGCGGTACCGTTCACGTCAGGCATCTGGAGCGCAGGCGTGTTCTCGGCTTTATACAGCTCGATAGTGAGACCCGTAATGTTGGTCGTATTCGCAAGCTGCAGCTCAAAACCATCGCCGCCCGTCTGGACACAAAACGGGCGCATGAGCGTCACCGTGTTGCCGGTCTTGGTATCGCCGTATTCGGGGTTGTAGCTCAGGTCGACCTGCTCTGTTGCCGTAGCGTTGGGGCCCAGCACCTTGAGCTCTGCCGGCTCCTTGATCTTGCCGACGGTGGAGCCGCGATTGGCATCGACGAACCATCCGAGCGTCAATCCCAGCAACACGAGAAGCACGGCCACCAGACCCACGATGGCCAGGGATTCGCGACGGTGGTCGCTCACCCAAGCCTTGATGCGCTCGATGCGGCCAGCCGGACGCGCTTCGCCGTGCGAGCCGAACCCGTTGCCGCCGGGGTTTGCCGCTCCTTCTTTGTGTTTGATATCGCCCTGCTCGCGGGCATTAAGCTGCTCGTCCATTTATTTATCCGCCTCCTTGGCGGTGAAGCGCACGCGAATGTACTTGACGTTCTTGCCGATAATCTCGTCGGCGTTGTTGTAGTAGCTGGCGCAGGTTTCCACATCCGCAGAGGACATGCCGGCTCCGACAGGCGGAACCGCGCTAGGCGCCTGACCTGGCACGCTCGTGCTATCGGCGCGGAAATAGCGCGCGTGGTTATTGTTGATGTCGCCGACGAGGGTTGTGTATCCCCCCTCGTCGCCTGTGTTAGCGAAAAGGTTGCCACCGTAGCCGGCGTTGCCCGTGTGAACATAGCTCTTGAACTGCTCCGGCCAAATCCAGTAGAGGGTTTTGGTGACGGTTTCGGTCGTGCTATTTGAGTCCGTAGCGTAAAAGCTCGACTTTGGGATGGTAAAGCTCTGCGTAATGACGGTGACGCTGGCCCCGTCCTGGGTCACCGTGGTGGTCGTGGGGACCAGCGGATTCGAGTAAAAGCCAGAGGCGTCTTTGCCCTGAAAAACGAGGATATGACCGCGCACCAAATCTTTAAGCGAGTTGATGATCTCTTCGTTTTTCGATGCATCCGCAGCAGTGCCGCCCGTGCCCGCAACGCTCGTCTGAACAGAAATTTCCCAGGTCATCTCCACCGTGATATCGTGCAGGTCATTGCAGAGCGGCCTGACGTTGAGCTGGAGCTGGCCGGCCGACCCCGGAGAGAGACCGCCATCGGCGCTCATGTTATTGAGGTTGAAAAGATTGTTCACGGCAAGGCTTGTACTGTCCGACGCGTAGTTGTCCTGAGTGTCGTACTTACCCGCCGTGCCGCCCTGCGTTCCCGAGAGCACAAACCGCGGGCCCTTCGCCGCGATCGTGCTCCCCGTGGCGCTCACTCGGTTATTCGCGGCAAACCAGGCCAGGCATGCAAAGATGGCAACGATGGCGGCCAGCACAAACAGACCGCTCACCAGGAAATCCTTCCAGAAATCCTTGAGGGTCCGCACATGCTCGTCGGCAGCTTGGCGGTACTCGGCCGCCGTCTTGTGCTGCTGGAGCTCGCTATGTCGGTCCATGCCACTCATCGTTTGCGTTTGCCCTGCTAGCGGGCGTGCCATCCTTTCCGCTCGGTCGCGTTTATCTGTTGTTCGCAGGTAGAGAATTCAGGCAGAATACAACACCATACGATAAGGTAAAAGAATAGCATTGACCTGCGGTTTGCTCCACAACGCAAGCCTTAATGATGTCTTAAAAGTCAAATCCTTGGTGCAAGGGGGTCAGGTTACTTCGCACCAACATGGTGCAAACAAACCTGACCCCCTTGCACCAATCCGTAGCGCCGGGCGGAGAACACACGGCGTGGCGCCCCTTAACGCCCCAGCGCGCGCACGGGTATCACGTAGATACCGTCCTCGACCTCGCGGGCGTACTCACCCACCCCCACAATCACGGCCATAAACTCCGGTTCGCGTGTGCGTGAACGAGGATTTCCACAGACCTTCTTGCGAACGCGCTTGAGACTCTCGACGCCGGCGCTCGCTTTATCTTCACTTACCTTAATCTCAAAGGCGGCCCACCGTCCATCGGCTAGCTGCACGATGGCATCGCATTCAAGGCCCGAATCGTCGCGATAATAGCGCACGGGCGTGCTATCCAGCAGGTCGAGCGAACGTGCGTAGACCGAAAGATCGCGTATGACCAAATTCTCAAACACCAGACCAAATGTCTGCCAGTCGGCAAGCAGCGCCCGCGAGGACATACCTAGCAAGGCGCAAGCAAGGCTCGGATCTGCCAGATAGCGCTTGGGCTTGACGGTAAAGCGCCGTTTGTCGCGCGCGGCGGGAACCCAACCGGGGACCTCCTCGAGAATGAACATACCTTTGAGGGCATCCAGGTACCTACGCACCTTGGTCTCGTCGGCAAACGCTGCGGGCTCCTCCTCGGCACCGAACATATCCATAAGAATCATTTTATACGTGGCTGCCTGTCCCAGATTGCGCGCGATCGATGCGGAGACTCGACGAGCAATATCGGGGTCGAGACCGACCGCCGGGAAGCTGCTCGAAAACGTGGTGTTGAGATATTCGCGGGCGATGAGCTGGGCGTCAGCCGAAACCATATCGATCGCCTCGGGCCAGCCGCCGCGGCAAGCGGCTTCGACAAGCCCCGGCGTATCGCCATTGCACCGACAGGGCTCAAAACGATGCTCAAACAAGCCCGCCAGGCTCACCTTGCCGTTGGACTCACCTGTCTCGGCAAGCGTCATGGGGTGCATGCGAACGCGGCCGATGCGGCCGGCTCCACTATGCGCGGGCGTCTCCGCCTTTGAGCCAAACGCAGGCGTGGCGGAACCCGTGAGGATATAGGCGCCGCGCGTACCCCGGGTGCGGTCAACCTCGTGTCTAACGTAGTCCCAGATCTGGGGAACGCGCTGCCACTCATCGATAATATGCGGACGGTCTCCCAGCAACATCATCGCCGGATCGGCACGCGCGAGGTCGAGATTCTCGTCGACATACGAGGCGGACGCCCCGTGCTCAAGCGCGGCCCACGTCTTGCCGCACCACTTGGTGCCCGCAATCTCGACCGCGCCAAAGACGCGAAGGTAGCGTTCGATTTGCGCATCCACGATACGCGGGATGTATCCGTCCCGATGTAGCCTCTCGCCCGCCATGAGCCACCCCCGCAGATTTCCAGGTCCTGCTTTCTGATTCTTCTATTCCACTGTAGCAAATTCGGATTTTCGGGTGGTTGCGATTCGGATTTTCGTGTTTTAAGTATTCGGATTTTCTGAACCAGCTGGTCAGTTGGCGCCCTCATTGGCAAAAAGGCGGGGAGCGCCGATACGGCACTCCCCGCCCACTCAATACGCGATAGCTTTCTTGCTTAGAGCTCGTTGGCCGCGTGATACGCCGTGCGAATGGCGCTCGCAATGTCGGCGGTGCGCTCGCCCGAGCAGTCGCCCACGCAGGTCACGGGCACCGTCACGCCGTCCAGGTCAAACGCGTTGGCCTTGGAGCCTACGGCCATCACCACGTAATCGCAGGCGATCTTCACCGGCTCCTCGGCGCCGTCCTCGGTGGTGCGAATGGCCTCCACGCCCTCGTCGGTAATGGCGGTCAGGCGGGTCTTCACGTGCTGTTCCACGTTGTGGGCGGCAAAGTCGCTCATGATCAGCGGCAGAATGGTCTCGGACTCGCCCGCGGCAATCTTGTCGAGCATCTCCACGATCTCCACCTCGCAGCCGTGCTGCAGCAGGTGCTCGGCAGTCTCGGTGCCCACCAGGCCACCGCCAATGACAGCGACGCGGCCGCTGAGCTCCACCTTGCCGGCCAGCACGTCCCAGCTCGAGACGACCTTCTCCGAATCGGCACCCGGAACGGGAATGACCACGTCGTGCGCGCCCACGGCCACAATCGCGGCGTCGGCGGCGTTGAGGTCCGCGGGGCTAGCGGCGTGGTTGAGCTCAACCTTCACGCCCAGGCCGGGCAGAATCTTCTCGTAGTACTCCACCGAGCGCATGATCTCGTCCTTGCGCGGAGGCGCGGCCGCCAGCACAATCTGGCCGCCCAGATGGTCGCTCGCCTCGTAGACGGTCACGTCGTAGCCGCGCTTGGCCGCCACGCGCGCGGCCTCCAGGCCGGCAATACCGCCGCCCACCACGGCGATCTTCTTGTCACCCTCGCCCGGCTTAATGGCGACGGTCGCCTCGTCGCCGTTCTCGGCATTGAGCACGCACGAGATGTACTGACGGTTTTGGATCGCGTCGACGCAGCCCTTGTTGCAGTTGAGGCACTCGCGGATGGGCTCGCCCGTGGCGGCCTTGAGCGCAATATCGGGATCGCACATGAGCGAGCGGCCGTACGCGACGATGTCGGCCGAACCGTCTTCCAGGATCTTCTCGCCCGCCTCGACCGAGACAACGCGGCCGACGGTTGCCACCGGCACGGAGACCAGGGCCTTGACGCGCTCGGCCACGGGCAGCGTCCAGTTGTAGGGCATGGCGCCCATGGGCGGAATGGTGTCGCCCATGTTGCCGGTGTGGTTTGCCTGCGCCACCTGAATCATGTCGATGCCGGCGCCCTCGAGCAGCTTGGCGAACTCGCAGGCCTCATCGGGCAGCAGACCGCCCTTGCCGCGCGGCGTGCCGTCGGGGTTCTCCATGATCACGGGGAGCTTGTACTCCACCATCAGCTGCGGTGCGGCTTCCTTAATGGCGGCGACGACCTCCAGCGCATAACGGACGCGGTTCTCGAACGAGCCACCGTACTCGTCGGTGCGCTGGTTGAGGATGGCGGAGCACAGCGAACCCACCAGGCGGTCGCCGTGGACCTCGATGGCGTCGATGCCAGCCTGCTGCGCGCGGGCGGCCGAGGCGGCGATGGCCTCCTTGATCTGGGTGAGCTGCTCCACGGTGGCCTCGTTCACAAAGTGCTGCATGTCGTGGTGCAGCTTGGCGTAGGCCTGCTTGCGAATCTCGTTGGACTCGGCCATCTTGGCGGCAAAGGCCTCCTCGTCGCCGGCGGCCTTGGCCTCCTGCGCGGCTTTCGCAGCGGCCATGGAGCCCATGACCATGCGGCCGACGCCGGGGACGTCGTACTCGGGATGGAACAGCTGCAGGGCGATCTTGGCGCCGTGCTTGTGGACGGCGTCGGCCAGCGCCTTAAACGTGGGGATCTGGGCGTCGGTCGCCAGCTTGGGCGTGGGGCTTGCGGTCATAACGGGAGCAACGTCGCCAATGACGATGTAGCTCACGCCGCCACGGGCCAGGCGCTCGTAAAAAGCCAGGCTGCGCTCACCGATGGAGCCGTCGCGTTCCTCGTAGCCGGTGGTAAGCGGCGGGAACATAATGCGGTTTTTGAGCTCAAGGGGGCCAACCGTAATGGGTTGAAGCAGCTTGGACGCAGGTGTGGTCATGGACATTCCTCTCTTGTAGGCGCGGCGGCGATGATGCCGCGTAGTTGTCTAGAGGATATGGCATGGAGCCACAGGGGCGCAACGGAAATCGGCGGATAGCAGGTGGCGGCGGGTGGATGGGGATGGGCGGGGCGGCCCGTCGGTTTATCTCAATCTGTAACAGTTACGCGGCAAAATCGGGTCTTACTGTTACAGATCGAGACAAACGGGACCCGCCTGCTAGAAAATCTCAATCTATAACAACAACTCGGCGAAATCCGTCCCTCGTGTTATAGATTTAGACAAACGGGACCCAATCCACCGGTATATCTCGATCTGTAACATCTAGCCGCCCAAATCGGGTCTAGATGTTACAGATCGAGATCTTTGATTGAGAGGTTGGGAATTGGACCGAAAACACGGTCCCGGAATAACAAAAAAGCTCGCCGGCTAGGCCGACGAGCTGCAAGTTCTTGGTCGCGGGGGCAGGATTTGAACCTACGACCTCCGGGTTATGAGCCCGGCGAGCTACCAGACTGCTCCACCCCGCAATGTCTGGGCGCCTCATGTGCGCAAGAAAGAATATTACGCGGGAGTTCGGTAAACGGCAAGGAAAATCTCGTAGAGCATAATTCCTTCATATTTAAACCCCTCAGCCCCTATCACCGTAAACGAATCGCGGCCGAGCGCCGTCGACGGCGCGTATACAATGGTGCGCGTCCTTTTATGCCAACACTGGGAGTAGACATGCTGCTCGCTATCGATATGGGAAACACGCAGACGGCCATGGGCCTGTTCGACGGAGACGAGCTGGTGCAGTCGTGGCGCATGCCCACCGACCGCTCCTATACCGCCGACGAGATCCACGTGCGCCTGATGGGTTTCTTTAAGATGTACGGCCTCTCGCTCGATGCGGTTGACGCGATCGCCTTTGCGGGCGTGGTGCCGCAGCTCTCGCGCGAGTGGCACGCCGTGGCCGACCGCATTGCCGCAGACGCCATCGTCATCGGGCCGCAGACGGCCGCCGTGACCAAGCTGCGCGCGGCGCGTCCCCAAGCCGTAGGCGCCGATCGCGTCGCTAACGCCGTTGCGGCCGAAACTTTCTACGGCGCGCCGGCAATCGTGGTGGACTTTGGCACCGCGACCAATATCGACGTCATCGATGAGGACGGTTATTACATTGGCGGAGCGATCGCGCCGGGCATCCGCATCTCCATGGACGCGCTTGCCGCCCGTGCCGCCAAGCTCGCCAGCGTGCCGCTCGAGGCGCCCGAGCATGCCATCGGCCGCGATACCGAGGAGTGCATCAAGGTCGGCGCCGTGGTGGGCGCTGCTGCCATGGCCGAGGGCCTGGTCGAGCGCATGAAGCGCGAGCTGGGCCGCGAGGATGCCACCGTTATCGCCACGGGCGGTCTCGCGGGCATCGTCGCCGATTCGACCGATGCCTTCGACGTGGTCGACGGACAGCTCACCATCAAGGGCATCTGCGAAATCTACCGCCGCATGCAGGAGCTGGGGTAAGGCAGGGGCTTAAGTCGAGCACGGGCGCGAGCGGCGGACTAAGCAATGCATCGGTCCTATTCCTCAAAAACGAAATTTTTTCAGTTTTGAGGAATAGGCTTTCTGCTACGCCTCGCCGCACAACCACCTCGCCAGGTCCACGATCTGCACTCCGTCGCGATCCGTGGCCTCGTGATGCGTGCGGGCGAGAATCATCTTGGGATACGCATCGCCAATGCTCAGCAGTGGCGAAATCTCGCGTTCAAATGTCTTATCCGAGCTGATGTCGTCGCTCACCTGAATGTAGAGTTTCTCGCTCCGCTTGATTGCTACAAAGTCTATTTCCTTTTTATAGAGCACGCCGACGTATACCTCGTATCCGCGACGCAGCAGCTCGATTGCCACCATGTTCTCGTATACGCGTCCCCAATCCATATCACGTGTACCAAGAAGCGCATATTTAAACGCATGGTCCGCCAGATAGTACTTCTCGCCGCTCTTAAGGTATTTTTTGCCGCGAATGTCGTACCGACGAACTTTATAGAAGGCAAACGCATCGCACAGGTACCCCATGTACGTGCCGACCGTCTTGTTCGTAATCTTTAACCCATCCGCATTTAATGCATCAGTAATGTTGCGTGCCGACGTAATGTTGGAAACGTTGTCCATCATGTAATCGGCAATGCGCAGCAGCGCCGATTCGTTTCTCACGTTATGCCGCTGCACGATATCTCTCACAATGAGCGTCTTGAAGACGTTGGAGAGATATTGATAGCGCTGCTCCTGCAGTGGATAAGGGTAAGAGCCGGACATACCGCCGGTTCTCGCGTACTCATCGAAGTCGCGGTCGACCTCGCCCTCGTCGCCATAGAGACGATACTCCTCAAACGAGAATGGGAAAACCTCGATCTCGAACGTACGCCCCGTAAAGAGCGTCGACAGATCGCTCGACAGCAAAAAGGCATTCGATCCGGTAATGAATATGTCGTACTGCTCGGATGCGTGAAGGCTATTGATCGCACGCTCAAAACCGTCGCACATCTGAACTTCATCGATAAGCAGAAAGTTTTGTTTGCCGGACACTCGATGCTCTTTTACATAGGCGAGCAGCGCGTGATACTCGAGCAGGTTCTCGAACTCATCGAGGTTGTAGTTGATATGGATGACATTCGAATTGGACAGATGTGCCTCCACGTAATCGCGGAGGGCCTCGAGCAATTTTGATTTACCGCTACGACGGATGCCCGTGATGACCTTGATGTCCGGCACGCCAATAAGACTCGTCAACGTGTCCATATATGACGTTCTATTGATGAGTTTCATCGGGGCCTCCTCGCGGTCTTTTATCGCTATTCCTCAAAACTGAAAAATTTTCAGTTTTGAGGAATAGGCTCTATAGCGAATATACCTCGCAAAAGACCGAGCCGCCTTAATCCTATTCCTCAAAAACGAAAATTTTTCAGTTTTGAGGAATAGGGCGCTGGCAACCCATTCCCCAGATAGGCGAAACCCTCCCCGGCACAGGCCGAGGAGGGTCTTGTTGTCATGTCTATCTTTGGGCGCGAACGCCCCGCGTTACAGCCCGCGAATCCGTACGGCCTCGGGCGGAAACTCCTGCTCGCCGGCATCGGTCTTGATGGTCGCGCGGCCCCAGATGTCCAGGCCCGCAAACACACCGACCGCAAGCGGCAAACCGTTGGGCGACACCGCCGCAACCTGACGACCCAGCAGCGGCACCATATCGAAGTACTCACCCAGCACCGGAGCCAGCGGGCCGGCAGCGCCCTGTGGTGTGTTGGCGGCAACCGCCCAGGTGTCCACGCGGGTCAGCACGGCGGTGGCCAATGCCTCGACCAGCACCTCGTCGGCCATATCCACGCCAAGCTCGCCCAGCGCCGCACGTTCAATATCAACCGTCACCGCGGCAAACATGCCCGCAGCACTGGCACCGCCGTTCACGGCAACACGCGCGAGCGACGTCTCAAACGCAGGCGCACCGCACACGATATTGCTCGGCCACTCAATGCCCACCTTGCCGGCAAGGCCCAACCCCGGCGTCGAAGCCGTGCCCACGAGCGCGTCCATCATGCCCATCGCGGCCACAAACGGCAGGCCGTGGAAGGCATGCATGTTCACATCCGGACGCACGACCAGCGAAAACGTCAGCGAAGCATCGCCCACGCTCCACGCGCACCAGCCCGCGGACACGCCCTCGCGACCCGCGTCACGCGCCGCGTCGAGCTCAGTGGCAGCGACTACAGCGTTCATCTCGATCATCTACATACGCCCCAATTCACCCACGATATGGCCCACGCGATCCTCGGGCTCCTTGACCTCGACGCCGTTGTAGCGGAAGAACCGCGCCGGGTCGTGCATCAGATCCTCGAGCGGCACCAGCACAAAGTCGCGCTCGCCGATCAGCGGATGCGGCAGGCGCAGCTTTTTGCCGCCGTGGGTCTCGCCGTCCATCCACAGCAGGTCCAGGTCGATGGTGCGCGGACCGTTGGCCTTGGCCTTTTTGGAGCGGTCGCGGCCCAGCTCGGCCTCGATCTTCATGAGCTCGTCGAGCAGCACCAGCGGCGCCAACTCGGTCTTGATCTCGATGACGGCGTTGGCAAACGCGTCCTGGCGCGTCTCGTAGGCCGGCTCGCTCTCGTAGATCTTGGAGGAGTTGGACACGCAGGTAAGTGGAATCTCGGCGATCATGTCGCGTGCGGCGCGGATGTTGTCGCAGCGATGCCCCAAGTTGGATCCCACGGCCACAAACGCGCGGCGCGGCTGCGGCTTGGCAACCGCCCAGTAGCCGTTCAGGAACTGCGCAAAGCCCGCGGCGTCGTGCACGCGCACGATGTTGGCGCCGGCCTGGATGGCGCCCAGGCACACGCCAAACGTAGCGGCATCGCGCTCGGCGGCCTCGGTCACGCCCGAGACGGCGCCCACAAAGCGCTTGCGCGATACAGCGCACATGAGCGGATAGCCCAGTGACGCCATCTTGGCAGTCTCACGCTGGATGACGATGTCCTCGTTAGCCGACTTACCAAAGCCCGGGCCAGGATCGATGCAGATGCGGTCGCGCGACACGCCGGCGTGGATGAGCGCGCGGGCCTGGTCGGACAGAAAGCCCATGACGCGGCGCATGATGGGCGCCGAATCGGGCAGGGTGAAGCGGCGGAGCTGCGAGGTGGGCACGTAGGCCTCCTCGCGGCGGGCGCTGCGGCGCATCATGGCGGCCAGGCGGTCATTGGACTCCGATGCGGCCTCGGTGGCCTCGGGCGCGGGCGCGACGGTCTCGGCGGCAGCAGCCTGCTCGGCGGCCGGCGTCTCCTGCTCGCTTGCAGGCTCGGTCGCGGGCTCCGGATCGCCAAACGGCAACGAGGGCTGCACCACGCCGCCCGGAAGCTTGGCCTCCGGCTTAGGCTCGCCCAGTAACTTGCCGCGACGGCGGCGAGCCGGCTTCTCAGCCTCACGCGCGGCCTCGGCAGCCGCCTCGCGCGCCTTCTCGGCAACAAACGCCGCAGCCGAGGTATCGAGCTGCACCGTTGCGTGCGTGCGTGTAGGCGCGGCGACCTCGCCGGCATGCATCACGATGACGCCGCAGGTGCTCGTCTTAACAAACTCGACCATCTTGGGGTCGGTGAAGCCCGTCACGTCGTTGACGATCGAGGCGCCGCAGCGCACGGCCGCCTTGGCAACCGCCACGTGGCGCGTGTCGATCGAGACGATGGCGCCCTCTTTGGCCAGCGCGCGCACCACGGGCAGCACGCGGCGAGCCTCCTCGTCGGGATTAACCGGGGTAAAGCCGGGGCGCGTGGACTCACCGCCCACGTCGATGATGTCGGCGCCGGCGTCAAGCATCGCCAGGCCGTACTCGATGGCGGCATCCGGGTCGAAGTGCTCCCCGCCGTCGCTAAACGAATCGGGCGTCACGTTGAGGACGCCCATGATGCGCGGACGGTCAAAGCTGAGCTCATACTTTCCGCACCGCCATGTCTTGCTGTCGTTCGCCATGAACATCCTCCTAAAATGCCCACGCCGCCGAGCTTGGGGAGCTGGCGGCGGGGTCGCTTTGCAATCAGTCTTTCTATTGTATCCGCGCACACGGGCTAGAACGCAAACGCGGCCGCGATGTCGCAAGAAATCAGCAGGTCGGCATTTGCATCCTGATCGGTAGGCGCCAAATTGCAAATGGCCAGCGTATCGCCAGTAAAGTAACGCGTAAGGCCTGCCGCCGGATACACCACGAGCGAGGTCCCACCCACAATGAGGGCATCGGCCGCGGCAATGGCGGCAACGGCACCGGTCAACACATGCTCGTCGAGCGGCTCTTCGTAGAGCACCACATCGGGCTTGATGCGACCACCGCACGCGGGGCACACGGGCACGCCCGCGGCGTCCTCGTGCTCGCGCGAGCAAATCCACTCGGCGCTATAGACCGCGCCGCACGACTGGCAAATGTTGCGATGGACCGATCCGTGCAGCTCGAACACGCGCTGCGAGCCCGCCATCTGATGCAAGCCGTCGATGTTTTGCGTCACCACGGCATCAAGCTTGCCGGCGCGCTCCAGCTCGGCCAGCTTGGTGTGACAGCGGTTGGGCTTAGCGTTAAGCGCGATCATCTTGGTGCGGTAAAAGTCGAAGAACTCGGCCGGATGTGTCTCATAAAAGCTATGCGAGAGCATAGTCTCGGGCGGGTAGGCAAACTGCTGGTGATACAGGCCGTCCACGCTGCGGAAATCGGGGATGCCACTTGCCGTGGAAACACCAGCGCCGCCAAAGAAGACCACGCGCTTGTGGGTGTCAAACAGATCCGCCAGCGCGGCGGACGCCTGCCTGGGGTCCGATATTGCCTGCGTCATATGAGCCCTCCGTCCTTGTTGATCGGGCGGCGTCGGGCGATGTCCCAGCATGCGACCTTTAAGTCAGCATGCGCGGAGCCCACCCCGCCCCTGTTGCGCTAATCTTAAGCCTGCCAACCCCGTCGAAAGGACACCATGCCTCAGACTTACACTTTCGCCTCGTGGAACGTCAACGGCCTGCGCGCCGTGCTCAAAAAGGACCCGAGCTTTATCCAGATCGCGCAAGAACTCGACGTCGATATCCTGGCGCTGCAAGAGACCAAGTTGCAAGAAGGCCAGGTCGATATTGACCTGGCCGGCTATCACCAAACCTGGAGCTACGCCGAGCGTAAAGGCTATTCGGGCACTGCGGTCTTTAGCCGCCAGGAACCGCTGCGCGTGCTGCACGCCGACGCACTGCTACCCTACGCCGGCGAGAACGAGGCGGCCGTACTCGTCGCCCAAGCCGCAACCGAGGGCCGCGTCTGCGCGCTGGAGTTCGACAAGTTCTGGTTTGTGGATGTCTACACTCCCAACGCGCAAAACGAACTCGCCCGCATCGACGTGCGCATGGCCTGGGACGATGCTTACCGCGGCTTTTTGAACGCGCTCGAGCGCGAGACCGGCAAACCCGTCGTGACCTGCGGCGACTTTAACGTGGCGCACGAGGAGATCGACCTTAAGAACCCCAAGTCCAACCGCGGCAACGCCGGCTTTTCGGACGAGGAGCGCGGCAAGTTTACCGAGCTGCTCAACGCCGGCTTTACCGATACCTGGCGCGCGGCAAACCCCGACGTCGAGGGCGTCTACAGCTGGTGGAGCTACCGCTTTAATGCCCGCAAGAACAACGCCGGCTGGCGCATCGACTACTTCCTGGTAAGCGACGCAATCGCCGACAACGTACGCGACACCGGCATCCGCGGCGACATCTTCGGCAGCGACCACTGCCCCGTCACCCTCACCCTAGAGCTCTAGCCCCAACTAATCCCCTGGGGACGGAGGAAAAGGGATCATTTTCACCTCGCGAGGGCATCCACGCGGCCCGCTTGTCACGAAACTGGCCCATCTACTACGTTTAAGCCACTACCCTCAACCACAGCGAACAACGCAAAAAGAAAACCGCAGGTAGAAAGCCTGCGGTTTTTCATAAAACGCGGTTGTGTTTGGGGGTGTCGGGCCAAACGTAGTAGATAGGCCGATTCCGTGGCGGGCGGGTTCAGCTGATTCCCTGGGAACGTCTGGAGGCGAAAGAAAACGGATCAATTTGGCTCTCTGAGGGCCACGATGCCCGTCGTATCAGCCGGCTATTTCAAAACTATGCCGGTTTACGGGGCTGAATCGCGAACCCCCAACCATACGCAATTCCGAAATAATAAAACCGCAGGTAAACGGCTTGCTCTATTTCAAAGATAGCCGGCATGGTCTGCTTGTGCCAATCTGGCCCCGTAAACCGGCATAGTTTTGAAATGGCGCTTCGGCAGTATTGATTCCCGCCCCGGCGTAACCAACCCTACAGCCCGTATTTCACGACGACTCGGTTGATGCGGCGACACCAAGGCTTGTACAGGGCGACCAAAAACACGCAGGTCGCAAGGCCGTGCGTGATATCGAACGGTACGGCGGTGGCAAGACGCGCCATGGCACCCGCCCACGTGAGCGGCTGTACAAACCCAATGATGTCATACGCGTTGATCACAACGCCGTACAGCAAACCCGAAGCAAAGCCGTAGATCAACAGCGCCGGCATACGCACGGTGCCATCGGCGCGATCAAAAGCGCCGGCATGCGCCAGCGCACCGCCAACGTATCCCACGAGCCCCCAGGCATACATCTGCCACGGCGTCCACATGCCCTGTCCAAAAAAGAAATTGCTGGTCAGCGCCGCCAGCGCGCCAACCATAAAACCATTGCGGCAACCAAGCGTCGCCCCCGCGATAATGGCGATGGCGCTCACCGGTTTAAAGTCGGGAATGGGGCCAAACAGAATGCGCCCCGCCGCAGCCAACGCCGCCAGAACCAGCGTTGGCATAATCTGGCGTAAGCCCGGGCGCGACGCCTCGTAGCCCGCAAAGAACAGCGCAAGCACCAGCGCCACCACGACAAGCATGGCGAGCGCCGCCTGCTCAACGCCCGCCAGCAACGCCGCAGCCATCACGGCTGGCACCGCCAGCAGCAGCGGTATCTCCAGTTTTGCGAGTAGGCGCACGATGCGATAATCCGCCATCCCATCACGCCCTATAAAACACGTTGTCGGCAAAGAAGTCGGCCGGCGGCTCCATGCAGGCAATCTCGCCATCGAACATCATGGCGATGTCGTCGGCGACCTGCTCAGCAAAGTCCAAATCGTGCGTAGCCATGATGACGGTGCCGCCAGCCTTCGCATGGTCACGCAGGGCGCGGGCGATGATGCGGCGGCTCTCCAGGTCCAAGCCCTTCGTGGGCTCGTCAAGCAGCAGCAGCTCGGGGCCAATCAGCAGCAGCTTTGCCAGCGCGAGCAGCTGGCGCTGTCCGCCCGAGAGGTCGTAGGGGTGACGCGTCTCCAGGCCGTCCAATCCCAGTTGCGCCGCACGCTCCCGCGCCAAGTTCTCGTCATATCCGCAGGTCGAGGCCCATTCCATCAGCTCATCGCGAACCGTCTCGGCAACCAGCAATGCTTTGGGATTCTGAGGCAACAGCGCCGCCGAGGCCGCTCCGCGCACCATGCGGCCGCGCTGCAGCTTGGCGGTCTTGGCCAGCACCGAAAGCATCGTCGACTTGCCGCAGCCGTTTCCGCCCACGACTGCATGCACCGCGCCAGCCGAAAACGACGCATCGAGCCCGCGCAGCACCCAACCGCCCGCGCGATCGTAGCGAAACCAGCCTTCCGACAGGGTGGTAGCCGACCCAGCGTGCATTTTTTGGAGTATTCTGCTTCCATTCGTGCGCGGGAAGGCTTCCGAGCCGTTCTCGAGCAACATTTGCGCCACAAATTCGGACGATTTGTCCAATTCCGAACTTCTTTTCGCGCTCGATACGTCCCCGAGCGGCTCCAGAGAGCCCAAATTGTCCTCACGCCTGCTGAATACTCCGTTTTTTGCACATCGGATGGCACCCCCCCCCAACATGTCATCGGAAAACAGCGATTCTCGGCGTCCCAAAGAAGCCGTATCCGCCACCTCGCGCACGCGACCGCCCTTAATCCGGTACGCACGCGTCGCGTATTCGAGCATCGGGCGTGGCTGGTGCGTTGCCACAACAACCGTGCAGCCCAGCTCACGATTCACGCGAAACAGCGCGTGCAGAAAATTCTTCTCGGCAACGGGATCGAGCTGAGACGTGGGCTCGTCGAGCAGCAGCACACGCGGGCGCAGCGCCAGGACGGCCGCCAACGACAGCAGCTGCTTGCGTCCGCCCGAAAGCGTATCGGTGTCGCGGTGGAGCCAATCCTCCAACCCAAAGAAATAGCTGGTCTCGGCAACGCGACGGCGCATCTCGTCGCGCGACATGCCTAGGTTTTCCAGGCCAAAGGCCATCTCGTGCCACACGGTCTCGCACACAATCTGGTTCTCGGGGTCCTGAAACACGTAGCCCACGCGCTCTGCGGACGCCCGAACATCCATGTCGGCAACGCTCTCGCCCAGCACGAGCAGTTCGCCAGTGCGCTCGCCCGCCGGAGCGATCTCGGGCTTGAGCAGCGACAGCAGCGTCGACTTACCCGACCCAGTACCACCAACGAGCAGCGCAAACGCGCCTTGGGGAACAACCCAGTCGAGCCCCTCGAGCACTGGCGCCTCGGCCCCGGGGTAGGCAAAGCGCA
This sequence comes from Collinsella sp. AM12-1, assembly GCF_003472325.1. Classification (NCBI taxonomy): domain Bacteria; kingdom Bacillati; phylum Actinomycetota; class Coriobacteriia; order Coriobacteriales; family Coriobacteriaceae; genus Collinsella; species Collinsella sp. AM12-1. The sequence goes on along the minus strand of NZ_QRLS01000023.1, from coordinate 6,571 downwards.
GACCCCGCACTTCAATCGCCGGCTCATCCGAGCCGCGCACCACGCCCATCATCATGCTCCCGTCCAACCGAGTCATCAGCCAAACCTCTTCTCGTCAATCGCGTACAGCACGCAGGGCAGCGCCATCCACGCGGCGTACGCGACATAGCCCAGCCACGGCGCCGGCACCGAAAGCTGCGGGTAAAACGAATACTGCGTCGTCGCGGTCCATGCCACCGCCACCGCGGCAGCACCAAACAGCGCGAGCCCGACCAGCGCGGCAACATCGCCGCGTCCCAGCCGATACCGCGCGTACGTCGTGCGACGCGCCGCGGCGCCCCACCCACGGGAGCGCATGGCGTCCGCGCGCTCCAGCGAATCTTCCATGCCCCAGCCCATCAACACGCTCGATGCCCGCAGGCGCAAGCGCACGGGGTCGGCTGGCGCGCGCCCCGGCACATCAATCGCGTCCTGCACCGCCAGCACCGTGCGGCCGCGGCGCAAAAACTGCGGGATAAGCCGCATGCACATCGAGATCATGAGCGCGAGCACCGGCGCGGCGTTACCCAAAAGCGCAAGCACCTTATCGTATTCGAGCATCGACGCCGCAGCCTCAAACCACAGCACGCTCGCCACAAACAGCCCGCCCATGCACAGGCCGTATACCATGCTCTCCAGATACACCGCGCGCATGCCAATACGGAACAGCTCCGTCGAGCCCGAGGCGCTAAACAACGGATTGAGCACCGCAATGATCAAGATCACCGGCAGCTGCCAGCGAAGTGCGCCCAGCGTGCGGGCAGCCCCACGCGTCGCAAATCCATACGCCAGCCCGCCCGCAAGCGACAGCGCAATCAACACCGGTTGCATCGAGAACATGGTAAGCCCCAGCGTCAGCACCATATAGAGCGCCGGCACCGCCGGGTGCGACATCGAGAATGCCGCGATGGGCTCACTGGCCGATTCCTCTCGCGTGATGTCCACGGGCACCCCCATCCCCTCGCTCAAACGCCAACGCCGCAGCGCCGCCGGCTCCATACACAACCAGCGCAAACGCCACGGCGGCGACACCGACATCGGCCGCCATGCACCAATCGTTACGCGCTCATCATATGCCTGCGGTATCATATTGCGCCGTGTATCGTTTCCAAACACACGTCTCTATAACGTAACAGGAGATCACATGGACGCAACCGCAATTATCCTCGCCGCTGGCGAGGGCACCCGCATGAAGTCGAACCACTGCAAGGTTTCGCACAAGATCCTGGGTAAGCCCATGGTCCAGTGGATCGTCGACGCCACAATCAAGGCCGGCTGCAGCCGCGTCGTGGTCGTCATCGGCAGCCACGCCGACGAGATGCGCGCCCTTATCGACGGCGCCTACGCCACCAGCGCCACCAAGGTCGAGTGCGTCGAGCAGACCGAGCGCCTGGGCACCGGCCACGCCGTGAAGGTCGCGCTCGTGGCCTGCGGCATCACCGAGGGCCCGGTCGTCGTGCTCAACGGCGACTTGCCGCTCATCACCGCCGATACCGTCGCCAAGTTCGCACAGACCGTCGCCACCGGCGAGCTCGCCTGCACCGTCATGACCATGACCCCGCCCGACCCCTTCGGCTACGGCCGCATCAAGCTGGGCGCCGATGGTCAGATCGAGCGCATCATCGAGCAGAAGGACTGCACCCCCGAGCAGGCCGCCACGCTGCTCGAGTGCAACGCCGGCTGCTACGCCTTCGACGGTGCACAGCTCGCCGCCCACATTGACGAGATCGGCAACGACAACGCGCAGTCCGAGTACTACCTGCCCGACATGCTCGAAATCCTCAAGGGTCACGGCCAGGCGGTCTCCATCTTCCACTGCGACGACTACCGCGACGGCTTGGGCGTCAACAGCCGCATCCAGCTCGCGCAGCTCACCGCCATCGCGCGCGACCGCATCAACGAGCACTGGATGGCCGAGGGCGTTACCTTCATCGACCCCACGCAGGCCTGGATCGGCCCCGACGCCGCCATCGGCCGCGACACCGTCGTGTGGCCGCAGACGCATCTGATCGGCCACGTCACCGTGGGCGAGGAGTGCCAGCTCGGCCCCAACAGTCGCCTCACCGACACCACCGTCGGCAGCGGCTGCACCATCGACGAGACCATCGCCATCGAGGCCGTCATCGAGAACGGCGTCGACTGCGGCCCGCGCGCCTACCTGCGCCCGGGCACCCACATGCTCGACGGTTCCAAGGCCGGCACGCACGTGGAGATCAAGAAGTCCACGATCGGCGAGGGCTCCAAGGTGCCGCACCTGTCCTACATCGGCGATACCACCATGGGCTCCGGCGTCAACGTGGGCGCAGGCTCCATCACCTGCAACTACGACGGCGTGCACAAGCACAAGACCGTCATCGGCAAGGATGCCTTCATCGGCTCCGACACCATGATGGTCGCGCCCGCCCAGATTGGCGACGGCGCGCTCGTGGCCGCCGGCTCCGTCATCACCGAGCCGGTCCCGGCTGACGCACTCGGCCTTGGTCGTGCCCGTCAGGTAAATATTGAGGGCTGGGCCGCCGATTATCGCCGCCGTCTGCACGAGGACGACGAGGTATAACGTTTTACCAAGCATCTAAGGAGCTGTTCCCATGGGGGCGGCTCCTTTTTCTATGCTGACCTGCGCGGCCGGATGAGTGGTCGGTTCGTGTCCGTTGACGGTAAAGACGTTATCAAGACCCGATTAACCCCGTCGCGCGGTTACAATGCAACAAGGCATCTATATGGCATTCGATGTATAAAGGAGAAGGGTAATGCCGATTAATGATCCCGAGAAGTCGGAGAATATGCGCAAGTCCATCCGCGTGTATTCCGGTTCCTCCAACCGTCCCCTCGCTCAGAAGATTGCTGAGTACCTTGGGGTCGAGCTTTCGGGCCTTACGCTAAAGCAGTTCGCCAATGGTGAGATTTACGCCCGCTACGACGAGACCGTCCGCGGCGCCGACGTCTTCCTGATTCAGTCCGTGGCCGGCGGCAACGTCAACGACATGCTCATGGAGCTGCTCATCGCCACCGACGCTGCCAAGCGCGCGTCTGCCCGCTCCATCACCGCCGTCATCACCCACTACGGCTATGCCCGCCAGGACCGCAAGGCCGGCCCGCGCGAGCCCATCACCGCCCGCCTCGTCGCCAACCTGCTCGAGCGCGCCGGCGTCAACCGCATCATCACCCTCGACCTGCACCAGGGCCAGATCCAGGGCTTCTTCGATATCCCGGTTAACCACCTGTCCGCGCTGCCGCTGTTTGGCCAGTACTACAACGACATGCACTTCGACACCGACAACCTGGTTGTCGTCTCCCCCGATGTGGGTCGTGCCAAGGCCGCCAAGAAGCTTTCCGACATGCTTGGCTGCGACCTGGCCATCGCCCACAAGGGCCGTCCGCGCCACAACGCCGCCGAGGTCATGGGTATCATCGGTGACATCAAGGGCAAGACCTGCATCATCAACGACGACATGATCGACACCGCTGGCACCCTGTGCGCCAACGTCAAGGAGCTCAAGGCTATGGGCGCTGGCGACATCTACGTCTGCGCCACCCACGGCATCTTCTCCGGTCCGGCCATCGAGCGTCTGAACGACGCCCCGATCGTCGAGTGCCTCGTCACCGACGCCATTCCCGTCGAGGTCGGCGGCAAGATCAAGACCATCTCGGTCGCCGAGGAGTTCGCTCAGGCCATCTCCGCCGTTTACCACGAGGAGCCCGTCTCCACGCTCGTCGGCGGCGACTTCGCGCTGTAGTCCAACGCGTATCGCATCATCTTTGATGTTTTTAAAGGGTCGGAAGCTCGCTTCCGACCCTTTTTCTATTCCTCGCCAATCCGCCCTGGATAGTTAGTTCAGATACGTATTTTTTAAAGCTCCAAAGGTCCGTTCGGAGCCTTCTGAGCTCCCCGGCGGATGCCATGCCGCCCGAAGCTCATCGTTTTCGAGTACAACCGCCGCATATATTATCTTCAAATCGCCCTCGAAGGCCCTTAGAAACACCTCGAACGCCCGCCGCCTTATACGTATCTGAACTAACTGTCCAGTAGCCATCGTCAACCTTCTCGGCAGAGCTCAATTTCCTGCAATCCCCTCAACCGATTCCACCGATTTCCTAACACCCGGCCGTTCATGGCGCCCAGCACCCCGCTGAGCGAAAAGAACGGTATGGCGGTCGCATTCTGCCGCCAACTTAGTACGTTATAGCTATGACGACCGTGATTTCACATTTCTCCGCCCTCCGCGCAATTCGTCGCGCACGACGGGCGTACTCTGCCCTACCCTGGAGCTCCATTGATAGTGAACAGCAAGCACAGGCCTTGGCTAGCTGCATTCCCAATAATGACGCGATAGACTTTGGCGCACTTTCGATACTCGACGCCTGGAATGAAGATGATTCCGAGCTGCTCGATCTTCTCGTTTCAAACGAAGGCAACCGACGCCCCGACAAGCGACTTCTTCAGCATATTCTCTCCGCTCCGCTTCCTGAAGGTGCAATTATGCACGTCGAGGCCGACATCTACGCAACGTCTCCTGCCATGACAGCCATGCTTTGTTCTAAAAATAAATCAGTCGCCAAAACCTTGATGCTTCTCATGGAACTGGTCGGAACTTACTCCCTTCCTCCCGGGGCAACATACCCCATTGCCCATGACGACATCTGGCCCAAGGGCGATGGTTACGAAGCGACGGGCGATCTTGATTGCCTGGGCAACCAGTCAGCGGCCGAACAACAGAACGAAACCCGCTATGAACAGGCGCACTACAAATGCGAGCCCGCCACGACCATCGAAGAGCTCGAGGCGGTCGCACGGTTCGCCAAAAGTAGCTCATACGCCTCGTTTCGCACGGCAGTCAAACTCGCCCGGGCTGGATCCGCATCCCCAGCCGAATCCCTAATGTTTGCCGTTCTCGGAGCGCCCATGCGCTTTGGCGGATTCGGATGTTGCAGCCTGCCCATGGGAGGCCTGCAACTCAACCATCGAATCGACTTCGATACTCTTGCGGTCAACATGTCCTCGGGCATCCCCTATGCCATCTGCGACCTATATTGCCCGGCAGCCGGAGTCGACAACGAATACAACGGAATTGGGCATGAGCTTCAAAACGCTCGCATCCACGATGGCAATCGAAATAATGGCCTCAAGGCCATGGGCATCCACGTCCTGGTTATCAATCGCGACCAAATGAAAGACCTTGTTGCACTCGAAGCCTTCGCCCAAACGATGCATCGACTCGCAGGAGTCCGATTCCGGTACCGTATCAAGGGCTATCGCAAGCGTCAGGCCGCTTGGCTCAACGCTCTGCGGGCCGGAACCGGCCTCGCGCCGGTCTAAACGGCGAATCACCCGTGCGCCGTCGAGCAGGGCTGGGCAGTTAGTTCAAATACGTATAAATGGACGCATTGAATTAGACTGTTTTGCAGCTATCTCTATACCATTCGCCCTATTTGAAGGCAGGGTAGACTTCAAAACAGCGCCATATGGACTAACTAAAGCTCCAAAACAACGTATCGGCATTGAATTGAGTAATTCGAGTCCTCAGAACTTATACGTATCTGAACTAACTGTCCACCTCGGATTTCGACGGCCGTCCAAACGCCCCCAAACGCCCTCAATTACCCTCCATTTGACAGCGGCAACAGGGTCGCTCACCATAGCAGGCGACAAATCAACGAAAGGATGAACATGGCAGCTGCACAGCCGCTTAAGATTCGCATGGTTGCCGGGCTTGGCAACCCGGGCGAGGAATATGCCGAGACCCGCCACAACGCCGGCTTTAAGGCGATTGACGAGCTGGCCCGTCAGGCCGGCGTCACGTACTGGAAAAACCAGGCCGGCGCCGAGGTCGCACTCATCAACATCAACGATCCCGAGGAAGAGGGTGGCAAGCGCCAGATCGTGCTGGTCAAGCCGCAGTCGTATATGAATACCTCGGGTGGCCCCATCTCCAAGCTCTGCCGCGAGTACAAGATCAAGGCCGAGGAGCTGCTCGTCATCCACGACGAGCTCGACATCCCCGCCGGTGACGTGCGCGTCAAGGTGGGCGGTGGCCACGCCGGCCACAACGGCCTGCGCTCCATCATCGACAAGATGGGCAGCCGCGACTTTAGCCGTATCCGCACCGGCATCGGCAACCCTCCCGGCAAGATGGCCGTGGCAGACTATGTGCTCAAGCAGCTGCGCGCCCGCGAGGCCGAGGCCTTCCAGGACACCTGCGCCCGCGCCGCCGACGCCGCCGGTCTGGCCATCGTGCACGGCGTAATCTACGCCCGCGACCACGTCAACGGCGCCGCCTCCGCCAACGGCAAGCACTAAAACCTACCGTTTGGGGATGTTTATTTTGGCAGGTTTTATCTGCGGAAACGCCCCGGTGGCCGCATCGCAATAAACCCCGCGCCGCCATACACGCATAACACCCCAAAGGGGGCCGGCCTCATCACAACCCGAGGCCGGCCCCCTTTGCCGTTTTGCCTGATAAAACCGACCAAAATAAACCTACCCCTATTTGGTAGGTCGAAGTGGATAAACCCGGTTGATTTTCAATCTCAACGCAACAGCCTGAACGGGTCC
>NZ_QRLS01000022.1:18831-25086 GCF_003472325.1 Collinsella sp. AM12-1 | reverse complement strand
GAACCTTAATTTCAAAGTCCAAGAAATGGGATGCAGTTCAATTTAAGTCTGTCCCCAATGAATGCCGGGACTGTCCCCAAGTGCCGGCAGGAAAGGAACGTCCCCAAGTGCCGACATATTGGGACAGTCCTTGCCGGCACGACCGGCGGGCCGGCGAATCGACAAAGACTGTCTCCGATGACTAGCCGTTTAAGAACGTCCCCGATGACCAGGTAGCTAGGCGTGGGATTTGGCGCGGGTGAGGGCCAGGCCTACGGCGGCGATGGCGGCGGCGAAGAGCACCGTGACGCCCAGGTCGCAGGCGATGTCGCCCAACACGGTGGCCGTTAGATCCGAGGCAAGCGCCTTGCCGATCGCGTCGTTCACCCAAAACGTCGGCACAAAGTGCGCCACCGTCTGCACGGCCGAGCCCATGAGCGACAGCGGCATCCAGGCGCCGCCCAAAAACGTCATGAGCATGCCGAGTAAGTTGCCCACGCCGTTGATCAGCTCCTCGCGCGCGCCCAAGCTCGACAGGGTAAAGCCAACGGCCAGCGGCGTGCACGCCAGGGCAAGCGTCGCCGCCAGCGCCAGGCACACGCGACCCACACCGACCTCGGCGACCGCGCCGGCAAAGCCCACGACACCCACCATGCTCGACACGAACCAGATGCAGACGGTAAGCACCGCGGCAGCCGCGAACACAGCGAGCGAACGCTGGCGCTCGGGGATTGGGCCGGCCTCCATGCGGCGCACGCGCTCGGGCTCGTTCATACCCGAAAACACCAGTCCCACCGAAACGATGACCGATGAGATGATCGCGTACGCGCCAAAGTTGAAGTACGACTCGAGCGTGGCTGCGGCAGTCGAGTCAACCTTGACCTGCTCGATCTGGACCTCCGCGCGCTTTGCGGCGGCGTGCTCGGCGGTCTTGGCGACACTGGCCCCGGAGGCAGCAGGCTCAAGCACCGCCGCAGCGCCCGCGAGCGAGATCCACCGCGAAACCTCGGCAGACGAAAGCGCCGCCGCCATGGTGCCGGAACCGTAGGTCACATCGAGCTTGGGCAAGTCCTCCCCCGCACGGGCGGCCGCAACAAGATCGTCCTCAAACCCCTCCGGGATAAAGAACACGCAGTCGGCGCTGCCCTTGGCGCTGTTGCTCTTGGAGAGCGCGTCCGCAAGGTCGTACGTGTCGTCGCCGACGCCCGTGACCAGGTCAAAGCGCGAACCCAGGTGCCTGGTAAGCGCACGCGAAAGATCGCTGCCGTCGCGGTCGACCACAATCACGTTGGCGTCGTAGGGCTTGTACTCGGTCAGCTGCGACGAGTTCCAGCTGACCGAGGCCGCAATGAACACGCCCATGAGTGAAATGAACACCGTGTAGATGAGCAGGTAGAACGGGTGCGCGAGCGCCATGCGAAGCGCGGTCTTAAAGGTGCTCATAGCGGCTCCTTCCAAAGATCAGCGTAGCGGCGGCGACAAACACCAGGGCCATGAGGACAAGCGCACCGGCGCGAACGACAAAGGGACCCAGATCCTCAAAGAAATACAGGCGGTTGAACATATCGCAGATGAGCTTGACGGGGTTGAGCCAGCACTCGGCCGGACAGGCGCGGGCAACATCGTCGGCAAGCGCCATCGCCGGCTCGCCGTAGAGTCCGGCGAACAGGGCGCACGTGGTGGCAAAGCCCGTGAGGATGCCCGATTTGGACGCCTTGCCGCCCTTAACGGGAAGCGTCCCCACAAAAAGCCCCAGGCCCGTGGCAGCAAGCGCAGATGCGGTGCCGCCCGCCAGGCACAGCCCCTCGCGCCCGCCAAAGTCGATGCCGACCACCAGGCGCACGTAGCCGATCGCGATCGCCATCGAGGCAAATGAGACCAGCCACGAGCCGACAAAAATGCCGGCCAGCGACGCCGTCTTGGAGACGCCGCCCACGCAGCGGCGCGCGCCGAGGCCGGACAGATTGGGCTGCAGATCGACGACGGCCAGGGCCGCAAACTCGGAAGACATCATCGCGACCAGGCCAAAGAGCGCGTAATAGTAGATGGTCGTACCGTCGGGCGTGGTGCGCGTAAGGCTCACGCGGCGAGTGCCGCCCTTAAGCGACAGGGCGCGCGCAACCGCCTCCGGGTCGGCGAGCGCCGCCGGGTTGTCCTGGGCAATCTGGCGCATGAGCTCGGCATTTTGCGTATACGAGCTCGCCACCGTCTCCAGGATGCTGCGGTCGGTGAGCACCGTACTGGCGCGCGAGCTATCGTAGCTCGAAAGCAACGTAAGCTTGGGCGCGCCCGCGTCGTCGACCGTGTAGACGCCCGCAACCTCGCCGGACTTGAGCGCATGGTTCGCCTCGGCCGCGTCGTCGCACTCGTGGATCTTAAGCAGCTGGTCGTCGCCCTCCTTGGCAAGCGACGTCGCCACGTCCTTAAAGGTCGAAGCGTCCCAGGCCTCGTCGGCGACAACGGCTACCGGCACCGGATCGACCTTGCCGTCGGAGCTGAGGTTCGCAAACATAAACATGAACATCGTGGAAAGCGCAATGGGAAAGAGCGCGCCCCAGACCCATGTGCTCGGCCGGCGCAGCAGCGTCTTGACCGTGATAATGATGGTGTTGATCATGGCTGCCCCCTAGTCGCGTAGCTCGCGGCCGGTGATCTCGAGGAACACGTCGTTGAGGGTCGGCGGCTCGCTCCACACGCGACCGAGTGCCACGTCGGCGGCGCGCAGCGTGTCAAGGATGTCGACCAGATTATGTGGGCTCGCCTCGCAGGTGCAGATGAGCTCGCCGCCGGACAGCTCAACCGAAAGCACGTGCTCCAGAGCGCGCAGCCGCTCGACCGTGGCGGGCTCGACGGCGCCGACCTCGACGGTCACGCGCTCGCCCATCTGAATCATGCGCTTGAGCTCGTCGTTGGTGCCCTGCGCCAGCACGCGGCCGCCGTCCATGATCATGATGCGGCTGCAGATCTGCTCGACCTCCTCCATGTAATGGCTGGTATACACCACCGTGGCGCCCTCGTCGCGCAGGCGGCAGATGCCCTCCAGAATGGCGTTGCGGCTCTGCGGATCGACTGCCACTGTGGGCTCGTCAAAGAAGATGAGCTCGGGCTTGTGCGCGATGCCGCAGGCAATGTTGAGACGGCGTGCCAAGCCGCCCGAGAGCCTTCCGGGGCGAAACTTGGTAAAGTCGCCCAAGCCGACAAAGTCGATCGCCTCGTCCACCAGCGCGCGGCGGCGCTTGCGGTCGTTGACGTAGAGGCTGCAGAAATAGTCGATGTTTTCGCGCACGGTGAGCTCGTCAAACACCGCCACCTGCTGTGGCACCACGCCGACGCGACGCTTAAGGTCGTAGCGGGTGGGCGTCATGGGCTCGCCGAACAGCTCGATGGTGCCCTTGTCGTAAGCGAGCAGCTGCAGGATGCAGTTGATGGACGTGGTCTTGCCCGAGCCGTTGGGGCCCAGCAGGCCAAAGATCTCGCCAGGGGCAATACTCAGGTTAAAGTGGTCGAGCGCGATAAGATCGTCGTAGCGCTTGACGAGGTTTTCGACGTGGACGATATCTGTCATGAGGCGGCCCTTCTGTTGGTCGTGGCCCGGTACGATTGCATCATCGCAGGAGAGGACGGCGCGCACCAGTGAGCTTTGTCACGAGTGCGAGGGTCTTGGTCGTGCGGCCTGCCGACGCCCCCGCTTTGCCACGCGGGAGGAATGTCACGGTTGCGCAGGCGGCCCCTCCACCATGCGCGGCTTCGCGTACAATACCCGTATGAACAGGCTTTTCGACAAATTGATCGTGCTGGCGTGCTGTATTGCGGCCGCCATGGGTCTTGCTGTGAACGCTCACCTGGTCGCGGCGTTTTGCCTTGGCGTTATTGCCACCTCGCTAGCCGAGGTCGCACGGGGGAACCGCGCCCGCCGTGCGAGCGAGGCCGCGAGCTACGTTTACGTCATCGCGGCTGTCTTCGTGCCGCCGTTTGTGCCGTTTGCGCCTCTCGCCCTCTATGACATCGCGCGGCGCGTGCGCCGTGAGCACGCCTGGATCGCGCTGGGCATTGGCGTCGTCTTTGTCTTTGCGCTCGTCGCGGACCTTCGCACCGACGCGCTCACCGCCCGAACGCTCCTGCTGACCGCCATCCTTTCGGTTGCCGCCACCTTGCTATCGCTACGTACCGCCCAGTTAGAGCGCGAGCAGCAGCGCATGCGCCGTACCCGAGACGAGCTGCAGGAACGAGCCCTCGCGCTCGAGGCGCGCAACCGCGACCTTGCCGACCGCCAGGACTACGAAGTCGAGCTCGCGACGCTCGCCGAACGCGCCCGCATCGCGCGCGAGATCCACGATAATGTCGGGCACCAGCTCACGCGTGCCTCGCTGCAGACCGAGGCCCTGCGCGTCGTGCACGCCGACGAGCCCGGCGTCGCCGCCGATTTCGCCGACGTCAAATACACCGTTGACGAGGCGCTCCAGCTCGTGCGCGCCAGCGTCCACGCGCTCAACGACAACGCCGTCGACCTTTCCGTGCAGCTCGAACGCATCGTTGAAGGCGCGCGCTCGGACGGCGGTCCGCGGATTGAGCTTGAAGTTATGACCGAACATGCGCCCGCAAACGTCGCGAACTGCTTTGCGGCGGTCCTGCGCGAGGCGCTCTCCAACACCATGCGCCACGCCCATGCCAAAACCATTACCGTGCGGTGCATGGAGCATCCGTCGTTTTACCAGCTCATCGTTACCGATGATGGCGCAGACGCGACCCCGGCGAGCAGCAGCAACGTCGCAGAAGGCATGGGGCTCGTCTCCATGCGCGAGCGCGTCGAGGCGCTTGGCGGCACTTTCACCGCCGGCCCGCGTGCCGGCGCCGGCGGCTGGCGTGTGTTTGCCACCGTCCCCAAACAGCAAGGAGATGACGCCCGATGAGGCTCATAGTTGTCGACGACGACCGCTTGGTAGTCGATTCGCTCAAGATTATCCTGGGCGCCCAGCCGCAGATCGAAGTGGTGGGCACCGGAGCCGACGGCAACGACGCGGTGGCACTCTACGCCGAGCACGCGCCCGATATCGCGCTGCTCGACATTCAGATGCCGGGGCGCGACGGGCTTTCGGCGGCGCGCGAAATCCTTGAGCACGACCCCGCGGCACGCGTGGTGTTTCTGACGACATTCTCGGATGACGAGTACATTGTATCGGCGCTCAAGCTGGGCGCCCGCGGTTACCTGATCAAGACCGATGTCGCCGCCATTCCGCCAGCGTTGGCGCAGGTCATGGATGGCAAACGCGTGCTCGAGGGCAAGGCGATCGAAGATGTTGACTTTGACGGGATGGGCGACAAGACGGGCACGCCCCGCCGGCCCGCAGCCTTTGCCAGCCTGACCGACCGCGAGTTCGAAGTCGCCGAGCTCATCGCCCGCGGCCTCGATAACAAGGAGATCGCTGCCACCGCCTATATGGGCGAAGGCACCGTGCGCAACCACATTAGCTCGATCCTAGCCAAAATGGGCCTGCGCAACCGCACGCAGATCGCCATCGCCTACCTGCGAGGGTAATTACCCAACAACCGACCACCCCGGCAAAGTAAAATGGCTGCCACCGATTTAATGCCATTTCAAAACTATGCCGGTTTACTACGATGAATCGACCACCTTCGACCACGGCAAATTGCGCGCTTCCAAAACCGCAGGTAGAACGCTTGCAATATTTAGAAAAATGCAGTCATGGTCGGGAATGCCGAATTCATCGTAGTAAACCGACATAGTTTTATTCGCGACGGCCCTGCACGAGTGCCTCCGCAAACCTCACGAGACCAAAATGATCCGTTTTCTTCCGCCCACGGAGATCGGCTGACGGCGCCCACCACGAAATCGGCCCATCTACTACGTTTGACCCGATACCCCTGACCATAGCCGCGTTTCATGAAAAACCGCAGGCGTTCTACCTGCGGTTTCCATTTCGCATTGCTTGCCGTGGTCGAGGGCTGCCGCCTAAACATAGTAGATGGGCCCATTTCGTGGCAGACGGATCACGCGGCAGCCTTCGCAAGGCAAAAATGATCCGCTTTCCTCCGTCCATGGGAGATCAAGAGCTGTCACGGATATGGTGCCATTTCAAAACTATGCCGGATTACGGAGCTAAAGTCGGGGCCCTCATCCATACCTTCATTTTTTGAAAAACGGCAGGCTATCTACCTGCGGTTTTGTTTTTGCGATTTTCTATATGGTCGGAGGTTCGCCATCCAGCCCCGTAATCCGGCATGGTTTTGTTAGCGGCGGCCCAGCCGCGCGTTCAA
>NZ_QRLS01000022.1:0-18815 GCF_003472325.1 Collinsella sp. AM12-1 | reverse complement strand
CAAGCGCGGGGCCGGCGGGGCAATTTTGCCCCGCCGGCCCGTCTACGCGTTATTCCGGCTTAGTTTCTACCGTGGGAGTCTTGTCCGCCGCAACCGGAGTACGGGCGGTGTCCATAGTCAGGCAGTGCTTGGGGCAGCTCTCGATGCACTCGCCGCACACCACGCAGGCGTACGGATCAATCGACCACGTTCCGCCCTTGCGATCGACCGCAAGCGCACCCGCCGGGCAGCGGCGAGCACACATGCCGCAGCAAATGCACACGTCCATGTCGTTGACGATGTGCCCGCGCAAGCGCTCGGGCGCCGTCAGCCCCTCCTGCGGATAGCACACCGTGACCGGCTGCTTGACCATAGAGCCCAAGGCCGTCTTGGCAAATGTCAGCAAACTCATGCCGCGCCTACCTTTCCGTGCAGCTAATGCAGGGGTCGATGGTCAGGATGATCATGGGCACGTTGGCAAGGAGCACGCCCTGCAGCGCATGCGTCAGACCCGCCAGGTTCTGCGACGTCGGCGTGCGCACGCGGAAGCGGTCCAGGTTCTTGGTGCCGTTGCCGCGCACATAGTAGTACGCCTCGCCGCGCGGCTGCTCAATCACAACCTCGCCGCGCGCGCCGTCGGCCGGCGTAAGCTTGGTGCGCCCACCGATACCGTCGTGCGGAATCTTGCCCGCAAGCTCCTTAATGATGTCCATGGCCTGCGTGACCTCGGCACAGCGCACCTGGCAGCGGGCATAGCAATCGCCATCGGTGGCGACAACCGGCTCAAACGCAGCCAGGTCCGCATAGGCACCGTCGCTAAACATGCGCACGTCGTAGTCCACGCCCGAGGCGCGCCCAAACGGGCCGACCATCGACAGATCCAGCGCGTCCTTCTTGCTGATCACGCCCACGCCATGCAGGCGCTCGCCACAGCTGACGTCGTCCAAAAACGTATGCACCAGGGCCTCGTAGTCGGGACGCATGGCATCGAGCGTCTGGACAATGCCAGCCAGCTCGGAGTCCTCAATGTCGTGCTTTAGGCCGCCGATCTCGTTAATCGAAAGGATCACGCGGCCACCGCACGTGCTCTCGAAGATCTTGAGAATCTGCTCGCGCAGGGTCCACGAACGATAGAAGAGCGCCTCGAAGCCAAAGGCATCGGCGAGCAGGCCCAGCCACAGCAGGTGCGAGTGGATGCGCGAAAGCTCGTGCAAAATGGTGCGGATATACTGCACGCGGCCGGGCACCTCGATGTCGAGCATGCGCTCGCAGGCGCTGGCATAGCCGCAGCTGTGACCCACGGCGCAGATGCCGCAAATGCGCTCGGCGATGTAGCCAAACTGATGCATGTCGCGCTTTTCGGTGAGCTTCTCGAGTCCGCGGTGCACAAAGCCGATCTGCGGAATTGCCTCGATGACGCGGTCGTCCTCGATCACCAGGTCCAGATGAAGCGGCTCGGGCAGCACCGGGTGCTGCGGGCCAAACGGAATAACGGAGCGATGTGCCATGGACCTTACGCCTCCTTTTTCTGCTTGTCGCGGGCGGCCTTGGCGGCAAGCGCCGCGCGAACCTTGGCCGCCTTCTCGGGATCCATGGCGGCGAGCTTTGCTTCCAGCTCGGCAGCCTTGAGCGCGGCCTTGGCAGCGGCATCGTCATGCTGGGCATCGGAGCCGGCAGCCGCAGCGGGCTGGGCGGCAGCAGCGCCCGCAGCGCCCTCCCCTGCAGCAGCCGCAGCGGCGGCCTTTTCGGCCGCGGCCTTGCGCGCCTTGGCCTCGGTAGCGGCACGGACCTTCATGGCTTTCTCGCGCGCGGCCTTCACCTCGGGCGTGATAACGCTCATGGGCTCGGCAGTCGAAACCTGGTAGAAAAAGCCCTTAAAGTCGATCTGCATGTCGGTGATGGCAAGACCAAACAGGTCGTGCGCTTCGTTTTCAAACGGGAATACCGCCGGATAGTACGAGCTGATGGACGGAATCTCCTGGTACTGATCAATCCCCTCAACCACCAGGTTCTCAATCGCATAGCTGCCGTCCTGCGCGATATGCTCCTGAGCAGCACGAACGTTGATAAACGTATAGAGCAGGCGGTACGTGCCGTTGTCGACGTTGCGCTCGGCATGCATTTGCACAAAGCGCGCGCCGACGCCCTTAAGCGCCTGGACATGCGACAGGAGCTCCTCGATCCCGACGGTGGTGTAGATTGCCTTTTGCATTACTCGGCCTCCTTTGCAGCGGCGGGCGCGGCAGGCGTCCCAGTGGCCGTGTCGCCGGCCCCCGCAGCCACAAACCCGTCCTCGCCCAGCTCAACGCCACCGTCCCAGGTTGCGGCGCCGCCCACGGTAAGCGGGTCACCGCCAGTGCGCATCACGGCCTCCTTCTGGTCCAGGATGCCGCACGCCTCCACGATGGCATCGATCACGGTCTCGGGGCGAATGGCGCACCCGGGCGCGTACACGTCCACGGGAATCGCGCGGTCCACGCCGCCGATCACGTTGTAGGCATCGCGGAACACGCCGCCCGAGCACGCGCAAATACCGCAGGCCACCACGCACTTGGGCTCGAGCATCTGGTTGTAAATCTGGCGCACGACGGGCAGGTTCTGGGCATTGACCGAACCCGTCACCAAAAAGATGTCCGCATGCTTGGGGTTGCCGGTGTTGACCACGCCAAAGCGTTCCGCATCGAACAGCGGCGTGAGCGAGGCCAGCACCTCGATATCGCATCCGTTGCAGCTCGAGCCGTCGTAATGAATGACCCACGGCGAGCGCGACATTTTATGATCCATGGATGCCGCCTCCTAAATAAACACGTCAACGAGGATGGGCATAAGGTTGAGCAGGCCAAACACCAGCGCCACGCCCCATCCGAGCCTAAAGCAGCTGCGCCAGGTGCTGCGTGCGAAGGTGTTGTCGATCAGGACCTCGACAAAATACGTCGCGGCCATCACGACCAGGGCAACCACCCAGCTCACCGGGTTGTCCCAAACAAAGAACATGCCCACCCACATCAAAAACAGCACGGTCTCGCACCAGTGCATAAGGGTCATCTTGGCCAGCGTGCCGCCGCTCATCTCGGTGGCGACGCCCTGGACAATCTCCTGATGCGCGTGATGCGAGTACGAAAGGTCGAACGGCGACTTGCGTAGCTTGATGGTGAGTACCGCAAGCAGCGCCAAGAAAATGGGCGCACTGTACGCGATGATGGGGGCCGACTGCCCGGTTACGGCGATGGAGTCGAAGCTATCGGTGGCGAGATACAGGCCCACGCTCATCAACAGAACGGCGGGCTCGTAACTCATAACCTGCAGCAGCTCGCGGTCCGCGCCGACCTGGGCAAACGGGCTTTGCGTCGAGGCGGACGCCAGCACCACAAAGATCGCGGCGAGCGTCACCATAAAAGCGCACAGCAGCGTGTTGGAACCCGACACAAAGATGCCGCCGCCCACCACGGTAAAGATGAGCGCGCACGCCATGTAGGTATCGTCCATGGTGTTTACGCTGGCAGGGGCCTTGCGCAGCAGCTTGGCAACGTCGTAGAAGGGCTGCAGCAGGCGCGGGCCCACGCGGCCCTGCATGCGGGCCGAAAGCTTGCGATCGATGCCGTCGATCAGGCCACCCACAAGCGGCGCCAGCAGGGCAAACACCACGGTGCCAATAAAGATGCCCACGACGCCCGAACCTTCAAAATACTTACCGCGCAGCACCGAGGGCGCGCTCATGGCAAGTCTCTCGGGCCCAATCCACGCGCAACACAGCAGCGCAAACAAGATAATGCTGCAGCACACGACGCTACCCACGGGGCCAATACGCTTCTCGCCAAGGGCGTCCTCCGAATACCAATTGCGCTTTTCGGCCTTCACCTCGTGTCCCATCGAGCCGCGGAAATGGCGATATTTGTCGGTTCCCACGCCCGAAAGGTACACGTTGACGTGCGGCTTATTGCTCACGCGGAATGACGTCAGCAGCACCACGGCGATAAAAGCCACGATAACCACCATCAGATACATGGCGTCCTTGCCAATAACGTACGGCACGCGGCCAAACACCATGGCCAGGTAAGGCGACACCAGACCGCTCGAGATGAGCGGGAACGCCACGCAACACAGAATCAGCAGCGCGGCGATGGTGTTGAGCGCCATCCATTCGGTCTTATGGACATTGACCTCCACGTTTTGGGCCGTGGGGTCGACGCCCGAAAGCTTGGCGAGCCACTTACCCCAGAAGAAGAACGTCGCGGCCGAGCCAAAGGCCAGCACCATGATCATGAGCACGTTGCCGGTCTGCGCAAACGCCACCAGGGCGCCCCACTTGGACACGAGCATGCCAAACGGCGCCACGAACATGCCCATGATGCCCAGCATCATCAGGCGCGTCAGGTGCGGCATGCGGCTGAACATACCGTCCATGTCCTCGATATTGCGGCTGCCGATATGATGCTCGGCCGTGCCCACGCACAGGAACAGCAGCGACTTGGCCACCGTGTGGAACAGGATCAGGAAGATGGCCGCCCATACGGCCTCGGGCGCGCCGACACCCAAGCAGGCACTGATGAGGCCCAAGTTGGAAATGGTGGAGTACGCGAGCACGCGTTTGGCGTTGCTCTGCGAGATGGCCATGAGTGCAGCGAGCAAAAACGTGATGGCACCCACACTCGTGACCATAAAGCCGGTCACGGGGTAGATGGCATAGAGTGGGCTCAGCTTGACCATCAGGAACACGCCGGCTTTGACCATGGTTGACGAGTGCAGCAGGGCGCTCGTGGGAGTGGGTGCAACCATGGCACCCAACAGCCAAGTGTGGAACGGCATCTGTGCGGCCTTGGTGAGCGCGGCGAGCGACAACAGGATGACCGGCATCACCAGCAGCGCGGACTGCGCGGTTCCGGTGCCGGAAAGCTCGATCATGCCCGAGATGGTCAGCGGCATGCCGTTAACGTGCAGATACATAAGTCCGGCCAAAAACGCGATGCCGCCCAGCATGTTGAGGATGATTTGGGTAAAGGCGTTCTTGATGGCCTCGGGCGTACGCGTGTAGCCAATCATAAGGAACGAACACACGGTGGTGATTTCCCAGCCGCAGAACAGCCACTCAAGGTTGTCGCTCGTCACGATGGCGAACATGGCCGAGAGGAACAGGAACATGAGCGCCAGGAACTGCGGGCGACGGTCGGGCGCGGTCTGCCCGCGCAGCGCGGCCTCGTGCTCGTCATGGGCCTGGAAGTCCTTCATGTAGCCCAGGGCATACAAGCAGATTAGACTGCCAACGATGCCGACGGCGAGGACCATGATCACGCTCATGTAGTCCAGGTAGAGTGGCGTTGCCGTGACGGCTTCGGCCGCGGGCAGCGTCATGGCTGCAAAGGCGAGCGAGCCCACCAGCTGGACTATGCCGAGCACCGTGGTGAGCGCGTTCCTATATTTGTACGCGTTGTACAGGATGACAGCGCACAGGATGACGTCGATAACGGAACTGATGATCGAGAGCACATGCGAGGTGCCGGGGGCAACCTCAAAGCTCTGCGGACCCGTGCCAAAAAACATGACGGCGACTACAACTGTCACCGCCATAATAATGCCGGAGCCTATGAGCCCCGCCGCATCGCGGGCGCGGTCACCGCGCGCGAGCAGCATGCCCAGCGCCGGTACCAGCGGAAACAGGGTAAGGAAATACAGTAGCGTCATACCATCACTCCCCCATGCTAAAACGCTGCAATTGTTTAACGTTATAGCTCAATTGAGGAGTAGCGGCGGCGGGTTTTCGGTCAACTGGGGAGTTTTAGGCGTACGGGGTAAGGGCACGCCCGCATTGGAGCAGAGGGGCGGCAAGAAAAATGCGCCCCTGTGGGCGCACCATCCCATTCGCTATTCCGCCTTTTTAACGCGCGGCTTATCGGCCAGCGCGGACTCACCGCTCTCGCGATACTGGCGGCACCAGGCCTTGACCGAAGACTCGCTGGGGATCTTGTGCTTGATCATGGCCTCGCGAACCGTCAGGCCGTTTTCCAGGCGATCCTTTACCACGGCGAGCTTGACGTCGTACGAATACGTGCGGTGATGCGAACCCGCGTTAAGCACGGCGTCGGCACCGCCCACGGCGTATGCGCGGGCCCACTGACGAGCCGTGGCCTGGGGAATGCCGAGCTCCGCGGCGAGGGCACGATGACCGACCCCCTCTTGGAGGACCTCGACGGCGCGCTGCCTAACCTCGGGCGCATGCGTGCGAGTCCTAGTTGCTTCTGACATACCTGCCACTTCTTAGCCTTAACCGTTAATCTGCTTTCTTACGTGCATGTTAGATAGTAGCATTTTGCTGTTCCCGCGTAGCAGTTAATCGAAAATAGCAACGGCGGCATCTGGGCATTTGCCATTTATTTGCGACAGTTCTTTACATTTAATTTACGCAGCTAGTTAGCTCGCAGCTCATTGAGCGTGTTTTACCAACCAGATTGGTATCTTTTTGTTTCGCTTGGTATGGTCTTCATAATTATTAACCCCTCTAGCCTCTGGGCTAGCATGTCAGTCTTCCGCGTACTTTCCAGCTTTCCACTTAACATTCCAGCTTTCCACTTAACTTTCCAGCTTTCTACCCAGCTTTCCACCTTAAGTGTTAAGTTAAGTGGGAAGTTGGAAAGCCTGGTGGAGGGGTCGGGAGAGCTAAAACACCTTTCTCCAACGGCGGCTGGACAGTTAGTTCAGATACGTATTTTTCTATGCTGATAAAGCTGCGCTATGGTCCCCGGAGAGGGTTCTTTGGCGACTCATTGCACGCAAATCGAGCCCAGATAGCTACCGAATCCTAGTTTTGAGCCCCTTTCTTCCCCAAAACGAGCGCCGGATGCGCCTGCTGCGGTCTGGAATTATACGTATCTGAACTAACTGTCCAGCGGAGTCCAAGACTGGGATCGCGCAGACTAGAAAGGGGGCGGCAACCGGGTGGTTGCCGCCCCCTTTGCGAAGCCAGTTGGCTTCGGAACTAGTGGTCGATGCCGTTGAGGTTCACCCTCGTGAGCGTATAGGTCACATAGTCGGGCGATTGAGGCTTTGCGCTCGCCACGTCACCCTTAACCAGGCTCGCTCTCATCACCAAGCGATAGTTCGCGTAGAACTGCTCACGCTGTTCAACCTGCGTGTTGACCTTAACGGTAAAGGGCAGGCTAAACGTCGTATTACCGTTCTTCGTTTTGAACTTGCCGTTCTCCTTCGAGTCAGTGAAGGTGATCGTGCTACCGGAGGGAGCGACCGCGGCAAGCTTACTCTCCGTCACTGTTACGTAGTTGGAGATATCATCCGTTACGCTCTCATACGTGCCGTCGGTTCCGCGGCGCTGAAGCGCGAGCGTAAACACAACAGAGCCTGCGTTCGCAATTGCCTCGGCGGCGTTGCTGAGTCCACCCAGTTCATACGTGGCACCCAGGCCTATCGTGCCATTCGCGATCGGACGTAGGTCGTCCACGTTAATACCAAGCTGCGACTTATCTGGCGCAGAAAGCGTAATGGTCGTATCACCCGTGTCCATGCGATAGTACCCGACGTTACCGCGCTTCGTCTGCGTCAGGCTCGAGGTATTAAGGCCTTCCTTACGCGTTGAAAGCTTGGCGGTATAGGACATCTTGGTACAGGCGTCCTCGCCAGACTGCTTGGACAGGGAGATAACCTTGTTGCAGCCGTCCGGCGTAAGGCGAATCTCTTCCACTACCGTACGCACGGTAAAGGATCCGCCCGTTGCACGCTTGCGGATTCCGGCGAGGTCACAATCGAGCTTGAGCTTCAGCGAGTCATCGCCCGTATCCGTCACGGTCTGCGTGAACGCAGACGTCGAAGAATCACACGTCGCCCAATCTTCGCCATCCCACTTATAGTTCTGATTGTCGATGGCAACATAGAATTTAGCAATCGCCGAGGTTCCGCTCGGGAAACTACTCACCCCCGTCAGGGTATTGTTGGCGCCATACTTGCACAGTGACGTATCGAGCTGATAGAACAACGAGTCCGAGTCAGCATAGTTCTGACTTGGGTTAAACGTAATTTTGTCGGTAACGTCAAGAGAAAGAACGTAGGCGGCGCCGTCCGTCGACTTCGAAACCGGAGTGCGCGCCTCCGACTCCCCGTCGTTAACTTCCTGCCCGTAATTGGACAAGATGCTGTATGTCGATGCCGTACCGTTTTGATTATCGTCGCCACCGGTGCGCAAGACGTAATGCAGATTCCAAGATATGCGGGCACCCGAAGAATTCGAGTCAATAGACGAAGCCGTAAAACCGTTGATACTAGCTTGCGTCACGCCGTCGCCCGACTTGGGCACGTTGACAACTAGGTAGACGCTCTCCGATGCACGCTTCTCTCTGCCGGTATCCTTCTCCTTGGGTACCTTTAGCGTATAGCGACTGTTGCTGGGAACGTCAGCACCCGCAACCTTAAACAGCGTCCACTTGCCATCGAGTTTCGCTTTAGCGGTCGCCTCTGCCTCGTTATCACACACGGTCCATGTGCCGGCGCCATCCTGCGTGGCCGACACACCCAAGATCTCGCTCAGCCATCGCTCCTGATATGGATTGCCCGCAGAATCCTTAAAGCCGTCGTTTCCGCTCAGGGAAACGCTCGTTGCTCCGCCTTCGCCCACCGTATAGTGATACTCTCTGCCACCGGCCTTGCCATCAACGTTCGCATCGATGAGCGTAAGCTGGGTGCCCTGGGGCAACCTTCCGTCGGCACCATTGAAGAGGATACTCTTGCCGAGCCCCTTCATCGAGCCGCCAGCAGCCATATAGCTGTCCCAGCCAAAGTCGACTTCCTTCCCATTGGCAGAATTGTATGTCCAGGTAAGCAGACCCGTCATCGGCTCGCCAAAGCTCGTAAGCACGTGTGCATCTTTTCCAAGGTTAGCGTAGTCTTTTTCTTTAAATTGAGTGCCGTAATCATACGTTGCAGTGAAATCGATCTCGAGCTTGCGCTTAACGATGATCGGCACCTGAACGTTGTAGCTCTGACCCGCCTCGGTAAAGGTAACGGTCAGGAGCGTAAAGCGACCTTTGCCGTTGTCCCAATCGGAGCTTGGGCTAAACGACATATTGTTCTTGCCATTGTTCACTACGCGAAGCGTGGGATTGTTCGACGCGTCACCGTCTTTAACGAACACACCGTCCTTGAGTTGGAAAACCTCTGCTTTGGCCGTCACGTGCGGATTGGTGCCATTCTCGTTATTCAATCTGCAGGCATCGGAGAAGCCGCCGTTCGTGACGATGTTTAGATAGCTCTTGACCGTCGTGTTGTCGTTGCCAGAGATCACCAAAACGGGGAAATCCGCTGTGGCTTGGTTGCTGCTTGTATCATTATTCGAATTGAACTTACTGGCCACGGATGAGGCATCGTAGCTCGACTTATTTTGATAGGCGCCGTTGTCATTAATGCCGCCGATATTCGTGTAGGTGTAGCGATCGGCAACACCGGTGCCTGCCTCGCTCTGGACGGTCGCCGCGGTGTCGATGGTGGCGCCGTCGCCAAACAGGTAGCGATCGGTGGTGTCGTTGTCGGAGGCACGCGCCGCCAGCGTGCTTACGGGGCTCGTGGTCACATACGGGCTCGCTGCCGTGGTGGCGGTATTGTCCGCGCCGTAGAGCGTGATCCCCTTGTCAGGTGCTTCCAGTGTGTCGTTATAGTCACCAAACGCGATATACGACTTCATGTTTACGGCGGCCGCATTGGTCGTGTAAACCATCGGCGGCAGATCACGCGTGGTCTTGCCGTTGCCGAGCTTTACGTTCACGCCCGCTGCGGAGAGGCTATAGCCGTTTGTGTCAACCTCGCCTAAGAGCACGCCCTGCTTAGAGCCCAATTTGTAGGTATTGCTGTCCATGAGCACGTTTACCAGATGGAACTGGCCGCGTCCGTCGCCCGCAATGCCGCCGTTGGAGGTTCCGCCAAACGTTGTGTTAGATACCTTTGTGTTGGTGACGTTGATGACGTCGGCACCGCTGTTAATCGCGCCAAGTAGACCGCCGCTCCACCTGCCCTTGATCGTGGCGCACTCAATCGCGATATTGTTGCAGGCTATGTTCACATTGCTGAAGTAGTAGCCGATAAGTCCGCCCGAGCATTGGTCGGTGCCGGCAATGTTGATATTCTCGACGCTACAGTCCTCAAACCAGTACGTGTTGGGGCTGCCACTGCTCGTGACCTCGCCAATCAAGCCGCCCGCATTACGGATGCTATTGTTCGTTCCGGTGGCATCGCCGATGATGGCGCTCTTGGCATCGCCTCCGGCATCAATGCGCACGTTGCTTATAGAAATAACGCCTCTATAGGCGCTTCCGACCACACCGCCGGCGCCCATGTACTTATCGGTGTTCGACCCGGTGGCGAGTACATTTACCCCAGAGATGACTGCCGTGCTCGATGCGACGGCTTCCGTGATGCCAATTTTGGTGTTCACCGATACGTTACTGGAGGTATAACCGAACACGCCGCCCACGTAGGGTGTTGTTCCCGTGGCGGTTATGGTCGAGTTTTTGCCAATAGTCTTCTCGTATACCCCCGTGGCCGCGGTTGTCCACACGCTGCACGGCGAGGCGATCGCACCCACATAGCCACCGACCTTCTTCTCGCCCGTGACGTTAAGGCCGGTGTACGAGCAGTCGTAGAGCTGCACAGGAGAGGACGTTCCCCCATAATTCACAATCGAACCGTTGGCGCCATCGGTGCTGCGCGACATAAGGCCAGCACTTCCAATGAGGCCGCCAGCCGTGCAGCCTCCGACTACGGTGCTGTTAGAAATGCCGACGTTTTTGAACACGCCATAGGCGACCTCGCCCGAACCTCCCTGGTTTGCAGTTGAGCCCGCAAGGCAGCCGACTCCCACCGAGCCGCTATTTTCATTGCTCGTCGACTTGGACTGCTCTACCCCGGTCGAAGATACATAGGTAAGCGAAATGTTGCAGTCGCTGAAGTTGAGATTGTTTACGTTTGCGTTGTCATTCGCTTCGATGCTTCCCTTATTGAATGCA
Organism: Collinsella sp. AM12-1; assembly: GCF_003472325.1. Classification (NCBI taxonomy): domain Bacteria; kingdom Bacillati; phylum Actinomycetota; class Coriobacteriia; order Coriobacteriales; family Coriobacteriaceae; genus Collinsella; species Collinsella sp. AM12-1. Next base: position 7,839 of record NZ_QRLS01000022.1, on the reverse strand, counting down.
TTCGAGTAGAACTTGATAGTGCTGAACAGGCCGCCTACGCCCGCCACGCAATAGTCGTCATCCACGTATTCGCGCGCGTTGTTTGACACTTTGATTGTTGCGCCGTTGCCGTTGACAGTGGCAATGCCCGGAGTAATGAAATCTTTATCATTTACCTTTTTGTCGGTCGCACATGCATTTGAGTAATAGCGGCCCGAAAGACCCAAGAAACCCGAGCCATACTTCCTCATGTCATAGTCATGGGTCTTGCCTTGCTCAAACTCCAGGTCCATGCCGCAAACGCCCATCGCGCACACATAGCCCGTGCGCCAATCGGTCGCGTATTTCTTCACCAAATAGGGCGAATTAATATCTTGTCCGTCTTCGCCGTTTAATGGGCCTTGGTATTCCTGGTTGCCTGGCGCCTTAAGGTCGTCATTGATCGAGATCGCGAAATCGCCCTTTGCTGCTTCAGCAGGATTTCCAACCGCAGCATACTGCGCATTGCGAACCTTGCCATACCGTTCATTTCCGAACTTGTATCCCGTTGAGGGAATGGCGCCTTTGACGCTACTGCCCTCATATGCATGCGACCCGCGGTACGTGCCTTTGTCGTCTTTCGAATCGGTGTGAGCAGCACCAGCGCCCGCGCCGCTATTGATGATGGCAGACAGCACGAGCAGGCCCTGTCGATCTTTGACTGTAGTTTTAGGAGCCTTGTTGTTTTGCTGGCCGGCATCCCAGCTGAATTTCACGTACGTATCGGTCGTGGTTACGCAGCCGGTGTCATTCACATCAAGCTTGTTGATCTTGTAGTTAGAGTCTCCGTTCTCAACGTCGCATCCCTCGCTAAAGGCATAGCCATCAATCACACGACCAACGTAGGGGTTGTCGTACAGCTTGAAGTTCGCACCGCCTTCTCCAGCACTTTTGAATTTTGTTTTAGTTCCTGCTCGCCAAGATGCCTTCGACATATTACGGAAAATCACGCCGCCGCCCGCAATGGCGCCGACGTAGCCGCCAATGGGAACAAGATGCGGCTTAGTTCCGCCACCAGCAACCGTAAACCCGGTTGTAGGGCTATCGGCCGTCGTCCCATTAACGACCACGCCATCAATAATGTTATCGCCGCCAAGAATGCAGCCGATAACGCCGCCGAAAAACGCCGTCGGAACACCATCCGCATCCTTGGCAGAATAAGTAATAGTCGCTTGTGCATCCACATAGCGAATGTTCAGGTTGCGCACCACGCTGCCATAGCTGTAAGGAATAAGGCCGCGTAATGAGCCAGTATTGTTTTTGATTACAATCGTTGCAGCCGTGCCGTTCACGTCGCCAACGATGACGCCGCGGAACGGGTATGCCGAGGTGCCGAATCCGGCGAACGCCGAGCCATCGAGCTCAATTGTGTTATCCGCATCCGACTTGGGCTCAATGCTGTAATACGCACTTTGCAGATACCGACGCATTGTATCGTCGGAAAGCACATCATTGGAGTCGGTCGCGTCGTCGACCTTCTTCTCCCACTTCTTCTTGGTGTCGTTCGTCTGCTTATAGACATAGGTAACTTCATTATCGACGCTGCCCCCGTTTCGACGTTGGCAAAGCGCCGATTGGTCCTTTACGATAGTAACTTCCCAGCCGTCAAGAGCGGTGCCGTTGTTGATGTAGTTCGCCGCCGCATTGAACTCCGATGCCGAGGCAATCGCGTACGGGTCGCCATAGGTGCCGCAACCCATCGTGAAGTTAGGAATGCGCTGGTTGACTTTGATTTCGTGGTACTGAACGCCGTTCTCGGTGGCTTTTCCCTTGGCTACATAGGGAAGATAATTGCTGAACCGTTGTGCTTCAACGTTTGCCTTCTCGGCATTATCCGTCTCTACCAAGCCTTCATCGGTGCCATACGTCACTTCGTCGTAATACCAAAGCTGCTTGCCAGTGTATTCCTTGCCTTGGGCATCGATTTCGCTTCCGTACGTCACATTACCGGCCACGGCATCGGCCTTGGTAAAGGTATAGTCCGCAGTACCCGTGGTTGTATAGCCAAAGCTCTCCAGCAGGCTCGCGTGGGTGAAAATCGTATTGCCCTTCTGGCTAGGCAGGCTTATTTGCTCAAACTTTGCTGTGACCTGATCAGAATTCTTGTCATAGCCCAGATAGCCGAACAAACTTGACGCCGCGGTTTTATTGACGCCAGAATTGTCAGCATATTTAGACGTCGTTACATTTTTGACATCCAAATTGACGTACCTTGTTATGGCGTTTATCAGCAGCGGCGCATACTGCTTGTCCACCGCTCCGTCGACCTGCAGGCCGTTGAGCTTCAGTGTGTCAATTGTGATCGCTGCCTTCTTATCGCCAGATGCTCCGTAGGCACAACGAAGTACGAGCGCACCCGATACACTCTTGGGGTCAAGTCCTTTTGCGTCATCATTTTTAGCTCTGCCCACTGTTCCTGAAAGCGTTACGCTGCTAACGGTGAGGCTCCTGTTGCCAATCGTTCGAATAAGACCGCAATGCATATTCTCATGCTGAGTAGCCGAGTCGTTGCTTTTATTGCCTTGCTGTTCATCTTTTATTTTCGAATAGCAAAAGATGATCTCTACGTTTTGGATGGTCACATTGTTGTCGCTAACATTTGAGGGATAGTAGCTATAGCCCGTCAAATCGATAGTGACCGGATTGCCGCTCTTGGGGCCGATTACGTTATTGGTAAAAATCTTCTCTTTGTCACCGGTAAGATACGTACATGTCGAACTTGGGGCGTATTTCCTCGCCGCCCACAAAACAAGGTGCTCGGGCGTATTCATTACAGACGCATTGAGGTCTTTCACCCGAGTCAAAGCCCTGTCCAGATTGTAGTAATAGCGAACAGACCCGTTCGTTTTGTGATCCTCGCCCTCGCCGAAAACCGTTCGATTTCGATAGCTATTGTCCTTGGCGGGATCCCCGCTCATGTCTAACGTATCAGCCTGGGTATGAAGCGAAACGATCGCATTGCAGCCGTTATCCATCAACTTGCTTCCGGGCTTCACGCCATTAGCGACCCATTCATCAAACGTCGTTACCTTTGGAGCGACAATGGACGCCCCGCCCACAGCATAAGCGGTTTCCCAACTGGCCTTGTCTTCCAGATATAGGCCAGTGTAGGAGATTTCGGCGCCAAAGCTATTGGCCGAATCGGACGTACTGCCTCGAGCAATAAGAGCGCCAAGCGTAGTGGCGCTCTCGGTATTGAAAGAAGCGCCCGCAAAATTGACAGCGTAGTCATTAATGATCCAATGACCGCTCGTGGCATATACAAGACCGCCGACCTCAACTGAGCCATTCGCAGTCACAGTAGTTTCATTCGTCTTAAGAGCGTAGGGCCTATCGTCGGAACTCGCAGAGGAATCGCCAATGGTAACGATGGCGTTGCCCCAGCTGTAGCCCAGAAGGCCGCCGGCGCCATGGTACTTGTCGCCGTTCTTGCCCACGGCCATATCGAACGAGTCGTATGCGAGCCCCATAATGTTGACGTTCTTGACAGCCGAACTGACTATCTCCTTTTTGACATTATAGGTACTCTGAACAATACAGCCGATAAGGCCGCCGACTTGGGCGATCTTGCCATCGGCACAGTCACCAGTATTGATTGAGCCACCAACTTCGAGGCTGGTCACATTGAATGTCGAAGTTACATCACCCACATAACCGATGGCGCCGCCGATGCGGGTGTCGCCCCTGAGCGTATTGCCTGTAGCAATAGCCGTTTGTGCTTTGCTATTGCCACCGAAATCAACGCTTGCAGCCACCGATACACTACCCGCAATACCACCGATGTTCGCATCGTTACCGAACGTATCATCACACGTGATCTTTGTCTCGCACGCTACGCCCGACAACGTCAGTTTCTCGTCGGCGGTGCCCGTAATTGACGCCGCAAGCGAACCGGCATCGACGCTGAGGCCGTTGTCGAATTTCATGAAGCCACCGATGGTGAGGTTGCTCACCTTCGCGGCACCGCCAATGGCATTGAACAAGCCCAGACGACCATGGCGGTAAATCTTACCGTTGCCGTCACTCGTATCGCCGGCGGCAAGCGTCTTCCCGTCGCGCGTGCCATACGGCTCACCGACGGCAAGGGTTACTTTATGATTATTGCCGTTGAACGTTCCCGAAAACGATACGCCGTTGTTCAGGCTGTCAAGGCCAAGACCCCCAATGCCCGTGCCCGACAAATTGACATCGCAGTTCAGGTTGATTACCGTTTGGCTCCCAAGAAGGTCAGCCATGTTTGAGGTCGGGCCAAACACGCCGTTATACAAGCCGCCGGTCTGAATCGACAATGCTAGGACAACAAAATCCTGTATGTCGTCGATGTCGAGCGTGTGGTCCTGGTTCCACTTGTCGCTGTCGGCGCCATTTACATAACCAACCTGCCAACTATAGTTGGCCGATGAAGGGCCTTCAGGCTTATGCGTAGTTTCGTTGAGCTGAATCAGGTTCCATTTTAGCTTCGATCCGTCGAGCCTTACGACCTCCCCATAGCCCTTAGAGGCATCTTGGGCTCCGCCAAGATCATCAATCTTGGGTGCATCCTTACACCGCTTGTATATCCAGTAGTCTTTTTCATTGGAATTCGTCGGCTCGCTGTCGCTGCCCGTGCCGCGAGCGAACACAAGCGACGGATAATCGGAACGCACCATGGCTATTTGCGCGGTAGCATCCCCCGCGCCAAAATGCATGTTGGAAAAATCGGTTTCGCCCCCAAGGCGTATCGTGGCCGTCCAGCACTCTGCGGCAATGCCAGCGCCCTTGGCGATGCTGCCCTCATTGCTCACGGTAATCCCGTTGACATCCGCGACGCTGTTTTTGTCGATGCAGCCGACCGCTCCGCCAAAGCCGTTGCTCGTTGAAGCGACCTGGGTGCAGTTGACCGTAGCATTATTAATTTCAAGCGCGGCGGGCATAGCGGACGTACCAAGCCATCCAACAATGCCGCCAGCAAAATATGGGCTCTTAACGAGCGAAAACTTAGTCGTCACGCCTTCAACTTTCAGAAGGCTTAGAGGACTCGTCTCTTCGGTCGAATTCGCAGCGCCGCTCACAAAGCCAATAAGGCCGCCGAAGGCAGCATTACTGGCATCGTCCCCAAACGTGCTCTTGAATGAGCCGTCCTTGAATGACACAGAAACGCTTGGATCGTCCAGCGCCAGCACGCCGAAAACCGAGCCGGCTCCGTCAACCGCGCCCTTTACATGCGCCGCGCCCGCAAGCGTAACGCCATTACCCGTATCGATTTGGTTATTGCCAGTAAACTCAACCGACTGAATAAAGCTGACCTTGCCTATAAAGCCGCCGGAGATTTTGCTATTCGAATCGCCAATACGCTCAGGACACGCCACCTTTGCGCCCTCAGATTGCGAAAGGCTCAGGTTGGTCGCTTGTCCGATGAAACCGCCGCTGGCGGAGGTGCTCTTGACGGCGAGCGCGTGTAGGTCGAGAGCCTCCGTGACGTTGACCATGGCACCCGTGCTCGAGCCAACGAGTCCTACAACGCCACCGGCGGAGCCGTTCGTAGACTGGACGGTGGCGGTGGGAACGTTTGCCAGAGTGCCAATGCTCAGGGTCGCACCGTCCTTGACTTCGCCTACGAGCAGGCCAGCGTTGCCAGAGCTCGTTTTGACGGCTCCGCCTGAGGTCAGATCGTTGGGGAACGTGACGGACTCAACCGTCAAGCTCCCGCTCTCGACCGTGTTGGCAATCAAGCCAATGTTGCCCGTCGCATTCGCGTTGAGATTCTTTCGAGAATCGGTGAGGCTATAGGTAACGTTCGCAGCAAGGTCGCCCGTCGTCGCACCCAGGAGGGGTGCCGTCAAGGCGGAAGTCGTATCCTTCACATCAACGTTCACGGGTTCCACGATGTCAACCGACGCGATGAGTGTCTTGCTCGCTTCGCCGTTTTCCGCACCGCTGACCTTCGAAGCGACCATCGGCGCGCTATAGCTAGTCGCGCCTACCCACTTTATCTTGACCATATTGTTTTGGTCGGTCAGCTTGAGGCTATTAAAAACCGTCCGATCAGTCGTGAGCTCGACGGGACTATCAGCGCCATTCAGCGACCTATAGATCCTGCCTTCAAACGGATGCTCATCACTGCCAAGACCCTGGAAAGACATGCCGTTATTAGCCGACTCGGTGAGCTTCGCATCGCCCGTGATGATAACCTTGATCTGCGCATCATAGTAAAGCGAAGCGTCGGCGTTAGACAGGACGGCGAACGCCTCCGACGACTTGACATCGAGGCTTCGGATTCCGCTCTCGTCGTCTTTGCGCACGATGCTTTCCGCGCCGTTCTTCTCGAGCAGCTCGACGAGCTTATTCAAATCCGTGATCGTCGCACCCGCCTGGGCCTCAGCGTCCTCCGAAGTCGCATCATCGGCATCTTGCTCGGCGTCGTCAGCGGCGGCATCGTCAGCGGCATCGTCGCCTTCCGTCTGGTCGCCCGTGGAATCGGAACCCGTGGCGCTATCGGTGGTATCGCCTGCTGCAGCGTCATCCTTCACCGCGTCATCCCCAGCACTGTCGCTGTCGGCGCCGGTATCACTCGACCCAGACCCGATCGTGACATCGCCGTTGGTCTCGCCGCCCTCGGCAGTATCCAACGCCTTCGCAGATGCGGCAGCAATCTCGTTCGAGATGTTCTGCCAGCCTGCCGCCACAGCAGCCACCGTGGGCGAGCATGCTTGGAGCACCATGACCACCGTCATGAACTCTGCGAATATGCGCTTTGCCGTTCTCATCGATTCCGTACCTCTTATCCTAAAAACTCTGCTTCCAGAGTTATTGAGTCTCCGTCGTGCCCGTCAGGGTAGTTCCACTCACGCTAATGCCCAGGTCACCCCAGCCACCGGGCGTTTTGCCGTCCGCTCGGTAAAAGTTGACGACCATCGAACCCGGCTCCATGGTGAACGTAGCCTTGCGAGCTGCAGCATCCACCGTCGCGCCATGGTTGATCTCAAAGAACGGGTCGATCTCCACGTTCTCCCCCCACCTAAGTTCGACGTTTGTCGGTGCGCCCGTAACCGTCACGCGGTAGTTGTACGCAGCGTAATCAGCAAACTTGCCAGCCTCATCGACCAGCGCGCCCTCGACCGCCGCGGTCTTGACCTCGGCCTTCTTTGACGGCACGACTTTCGCCGCCAGACAGGTGAGCTCGGTGCCGGGGCTCTCCTTCGAAACAACCATGGCCTTAATCACAAAGTAGGCATGTCCCAACTTGTCCTCAGGGAAAGTCACGGTGTAATCGTTTTTGGTAGGCTGATTCTCCGGAAGCTTGACGTTGCCGGCGGGTTGGGGCGCATAACTCCACGTGGTGCCATCGAGCCCATACCCCTCGACCGTTAAGGTATACGTCACGTTTTTATCGTTGCAGAAGTTGCTGTTGCTCAGCAAATAGTTATAGATGCTAAAGGTGAAGCTGCACTGCTTGTTGTTGGGATATACCGTAACGGAGCGCTGGGCGCGGGCAAGCTCGGCATCGCCGGGCGCGCTCATGTAGCCCGTGAGCAGGTCGCTCGCAAACAGGCTCTGAGCGGTGCCTGTCGCGGCGACGGACTTAAGAAATCCGTTGGCGATGTAGGCGGAATAGGTAAAGTAACCACCCGCCACGAGCGCCACGGCACAAACAAGTGCGATTGCTGCCACAACCAGCTTATTCTTGACTAGGCTTTTGCTTTTTGCCAGCTGCTCGCACTCGGCATCCTGCTGATTCTCTTGCTTCTCCATGTGCGCCCCCTCTCCTACTTACCGCTCGTGTTGCGCGCTATCAGGTAGAGGTTGATTTCCGATCTCAGCCGAACACATTGAGCAAATAGG
>NZ_QRLS01000021.1:0-29001 GCF_003472325.1 Collinsella sp. AM12-1 | reverse complement strand
GCTTCTAATAAAGAAGGCCAAGATTCGGGACGCAGTTCAAATGAGTGGTTTCAGTCATTTAAGTCTGTCCCCAATGAGTACCCAATGACTGGTTTGGAAAAAATCGCGCCTGTCGCTTAAAAATAGTTCGCCTGGGTTTACTATTACCCTAGAAAAGTAGCAGAAGGCTAACAACGGGGGATAGCATGTCGACAAAGCAAGCCTATGTCCAGGTCAGCGGGCTCAGGAAACACTACGGCGATGGAGATGCACGCCTGACGGTGCTCGACGGCATCAACACGTCTATCAACCGCGGCGAGATCTGCGTCATGCTGGGGCCCTCGGGCTCGGGCAAGTCGACCTTTCTCAACCTGATCGGCGGCCTGGAGGATGCCGACGGCGGCTCCATCATGGTGGACGGCTGCGACCTCACGGTGCTCAAACCTACCGACTTGGGCGAATACCGACGCCGTGAGCTGGGCTTTGTCTTCCAGTTCTACAACCTGGTGCCCGATCTCACCATCAAGGAGAACATTGAGGTCACAGCACACCTGTCCAAAAACCCGCTCAATGTCGACGATCTTCTGCGCTCGCTGGGCCTCTACGAACATCGCAACAAGTTCCCGCGTCAGGTCTCGGGCGGCCAGCAGCAGCGCTGCGCCATCGGCCGCGCACTCGTCAAAAATCCGGGCCTGCTGCTGTGCGACGAGCCCACGGGCGCGCTTGACTACAAGACGTCCAAGGAAATCTTGCAGCTCATGGAGGATGTCAACCGCACCTACGGCTGCACCATCATCATTGTCACCCACAATGCCGCCATCGCGCGCATGGCCAATCGCGTGCTGCGCCTGCGCGACGGGCGCATCGTCGAGGACGAGCCCAATGAGTCGCCTGTCGCGGCCTCCGAGCTCGATTGGTAGGCGGCGCCATGACACCTCTCGCAAAACGTCTCCCGCGCGAGCTGCGCCGCAATATCGGCAAGTACCTGGGCATCTTTTTGCTTGTGTGCGGAAGCATCGCCCTTACCTCGGGCTTTTTGCTCGCGGCCCACTCCATCGGCCACCTCATCGACGACATGCGCGATGCGTACACGATTGAGGACGGCCGTGTGACCACTTCCTTCGAGGCCACCGACGAACAGCTCAAGGCCGCTGAGGACGCGGCAGAAGACGTCGGCGGCGTTGCGCTCTACAAAAACTTCTCTATCGACGCCATTATCAAAAAGGCGGCGGGCGACGACGGCACCAAGCGCACGCTGCGCACCTATGCGCACCGCACCAAGGTCGATATCGCGTCCTACTGTGAGGGCAAGGAGCCCAAGGCGGACGACGAGGTGGCCGTCGACCGTGTCTTTGCCACCAACAACGACCTCGCCGTGGGCGATAAGGTTGAGCTTGAGGGCCGCACCTACACCATCTGCGGCATCATGACCCAGCCCGATAGCCAGGCGCTGTTCCTCAACAATTCGGACTTTACGGTGAACACCATCACCTATGGCGTGGCCGAGGTCACCGACGCCGGCTTTGCCGCGCTCGAAGATGCCGGCGGCGCGCCTGCCTACACCTACTCCTTCATCTTTGCCGATCGCGATCTCTCCACTGCAGATCGCATCGATGCCGAACAGGACATGGTCGAGGCGCTGGCCGATGCCGATGCGCGCGTGGACGATCTTGTCGACGCCGATTCCAATCAGGGCATTGGCTATGCGCGCGACGACGTAGACGGCGACTCCATGATGTGGATGACGCTGCTCGACATCATCATCGTGATCATGGCGTTTGTCTTTGTGGTGCTCACCGACGCCACCATCGAGGAGGAGAGCGCCATCATCGGCACGCTGCTCGCCAGCGGTTATCGTCGACGCGAGATCGTGCTGCACTACCTTGCGCTTCCCGCTATCGTGGGCGTGGTCGCGGCGCTTTTGGGCACTGCGCTCGGCATTGTGTTCTTTACCGAGCCCATGCGCAGCCTCTATTACGGTTCGTACAGCCTGCCGCCCTTCCAGGTGTACTGGAGCTGGGAGATCTTTGTGAAGTGCGCCGTGGTCCCCGCCGCTGCGCTCATCCTCATCACGCTGGTGGGCCTGCTTCGCAAAATGGGCAAGACGCCGTTGCAGTTTCTTCGCCACGAGGCGAGCGGCAAATCGGGCACCAAGCGCGGCCTGCAGCTGCCGGAGCGCATGGGCTTTGTCTCGCGCTTCCGCCTGCGTATCTTCCTGCGCAATCTGGGCAACTTCGCTACGCTTTTCGTAGGCATTGCGTTTGCCTCGTTGCTGCTGCTCTTTGGCCTGGCGATTCTGCCCACGATGACGCACTACGCCGACAACCTCGAGACAAGCCTGGTCGCCGAGCACCAGTACACGCTCAAGGCTCCGCTGGAGCTCGAGGGCACTGCCGAGGAGCGTGAGCAGTGGTCGGCGCTCGAGCGCTTGCAGTCGGTTGACGGCGCGCTGCTAACCGCTGCCCAGGATGCCGATGACGAGCTTGACGATGCGGCCGATGCGGCACAGGCGGCAGCCGATGCCGCGACCGCATCTCCGTCTGCCGAGAGCCTGACCGCAGCGCAGGATGCGCTTGCCAAGGTCCAGGACAAGAAGGATGCGCTCTACGCGCGCCTTGACGATCTTGCCGATGCCCTCGGCTGCAACCGCGACGAGGCTATCGACCTGATCGACAAGGCCTCTAAGATCGACACTGACAACGACGACATTCACCCGGTTAACACGATCGACAACGGTGCAGACGTAATCGCGCAGGCCGAGAAATACGCCGTCTACCAGCTGCAATACGACCGCGGTGACGGAAATGGGCAGGAAACGATTTCCGTCTATGGTATCTCGCCCGACTCGCGCTACTGGAAAGGGCTGGACGTCGGCGATGGACGCGTCGTCTTTGGCGGCGGTCTGCTCGATAAGTTTGGCTGGAGCGAGGGTCAGAAGGTCACGCTCGGCGACAAGTACGAGGGCGAGCATTATTCCCTTGAGTACGCGGGCAAGGACTGTGCCTGGCGCTCCAAGTCGGACATGAATATCTATATGAGTATCGATGACTTTAACGAGCTGTTCGACAACGATGCCGCCTACTTTAACGGCTATGTGAGCGACGAGAAGCTCGACCTCGATGCTCGTTACTTTGCCGGCGACACCACGCCCGACGACATGCGCGCCGTGGGTGACCAGTTCATCGGCATGATGAGTAAAATGATCGGAATGATGATCGGGCTCGCGGTGTTTATCTTCCTGCTGTTTATGTACCTGCTGACCAAGGCGGTGATCGACCACAGCGCCCGTTCGATCAGCTACATGAAAGTCTTTGGCTATCGCGATGGCGAGATCTCGCATCTGTACATCCGCTCGATTACGCTGTGCGTGGCTGCGTCGCTCGTGCTGAGCCTGCCGGTCATTATTGGATCGCTCACGGCCATCTTCCGCTCGATGCTGCTCGCCTACAACGGCAATATCGAGATCTACGTGCCCGCTTGGTCCATGGTTGCATGCGTCGGCATTGGCTTTGCGACCTACCTGGTCGTGGCGCTGCTGCACACGCGCTCTATCAAGCGCGTCAGCCTGGCCGAGGCCCTCAAAGTGCAGGAGTAACCCCTTATTGGTCATTGGGGACGTTCTTAAACGACCAGTCATCGGGGACGGTCTTTGCCGATTGGCCGGCTCGCTGGCCGTGCTAGCAAGGACTGTCCCTGGCGGCACTCATTTAAGTCTGTCCCCAATGAGTGGCCAGGCGCTGCGCTTGACTTCAACCCCGCTTCAACGGGTACCATCTCCTATGTCTGTAACGCCATATAGACCGAGGGGATAGATCTATGACCGCAACTGCACCCGTCGCACCCGCCAAGGTGTACTTCACCAACCTGCGCACGCACGGCCGCGAGAGCCAGCTCGACAAGCTCAAGCGCCTCATTCGCCGCGCCGGTATCGAGCAGATCGACTTTGAGAACAAGTTCGTTGCCATCAAGATTCACTTTGGCGAGCTGGGCAACCTGAGCTTTCTGCGCCCTAACTACGCCCGCGCCGTCGCCGACGTGGTGAAGGAGCTGGGCGGCAAGCCCTTCCTCACCGACTGCAACACGCTCTATGTGGGTAGCCGCAAAAACGCGCTCGAGCACATCGACACCGCCTACCAGAACGGCTTTACCCCGTACGCCACAGGCTGCCAGATCATCATCGCCGACGGCCTCAAGGGTACCGACGAGGCGCTCGTCCCGGTCGAGGGCGGTGAGTACGTGCGCGAGGCAAAGATCGGTCAGGCGCTCATGGATGCCGACATCGTGATCAGCCTCACGCACTTTAAGGGCCATGAACAGGCCGGTTTTGGCGGCGCCATGAAGAACCTGGGCATGGGCGGCGGCAGCCGTGCCGGCAAGATGGAGCAGCATGCTGCCGGCAAGCCGAACGTCGCGACCGAGCGCTGCGTTGGCTGCCATGCCTGCGAGAAAATCTGCGCGCACAGCGCCATCTCGTTTGACGACACTCGCGAGCGCGAGCTTGCCAACGGCAACACCCGCACGGTCCACGTGGCCGCCATCGACCACGATCGCTGCGTGGGCTGCGGCCGCTGCATCGGCGTGTGCAACCAAGATGCCATCAAGCCCGGCTATGACGCCGCGGCCGACGTGCTCAACTGCAAGATTGCCGAGTACACCAAGGCCATCGTCGACGGTCGCCCGAGCTTCCATATCTCACTGGCTATGGACATCAGCCCCAACTGCGATTGCCATCCCGAAAACGACACGCCCATCGTTAACGATATCGGCATGTTCGCGAGCTTCGACCCGGTCGCCATCGACCAGGCCTGTGCCGATGCCGTCATGGCGTCCGAGCCGCTTCCCAACACCGAGCTCACCGATAGCGCGGCCAAGATGGAGCACAACCACGAGCATCTGGAGGGCGAGCAGGCGCGCGATCCCTTCTGCATCACGCATCCCGACACCGACTGGCGCTCCTGCATCGCACACGCCGAGAAGATCGGCCTGGGCACGAGCAAGTATGAGCTCATCGAGGTCAAGTAGCACCTAGCTATTGAACAAAACAAGCGCCTCTGTGGCGTAAGTCGAGCAAAAGCCGCCCGTGAGCACAGCGCTTGCGGGCGGCTTTCCGGAAGTATGCGGCAAATTTCGAGACCGCCGAGCACACGACATTTTTTGGCAACAAAACCCCTGATAAATTGTTGGTAAAACTGCGGTCTGGTCGGCAGTTCCAGATTTTGCCGCATACTTCCGAAAATAGGGGGTTAGATAAATCCCCAGACGCCGCTTTTTCCCTAAAAATTCCTATCGAGGAAGTCGTCGACCGTATTCCAGTAGAGCTCGGGGTCAACTTGCGCGCTCTTGGCGTGGGTGGCGCCGTGGATAGTGAGCTTCTGTTTAACCTTGCTGGCGCACGCCTCGTAGTTTTGGTCGAGCATACTGTACGGCACAAAGGTGTCCTGGTCGCCGTGGATAAACAGCATGGGAACCGTCGCGTGTTTGAGTTGCTCCACACTGCTCGCCTTATGAAAGTCGTAGCCCGCGCGCACGTTGCACACCAAGTTTGCTACATCGAGCAAAGGAAAGCTGGGCAGGCCGAACACGTCCTTGAGCTGCAGGGAAAACTCGTCCCAAACACTCGTATAACCGCAGTCCTCGATAATGCATTTTACGTTTGCGGGCAGAGATTCCCCCGCGACGTTCATGGCAGTTGCTGCACCCATCGACTCGCCAAAGACCAGGATGCGCGCCTCGGGGTCAGCCTGAACGATTCGCTCGATCCATGCGACGATGTCGAGGCGCTCGGGCCAGCCCATGCCGATATAGTCGCCGCCGGAGCGCTCGTGGGCGCGGGCGGCGGGTGCGAGTACGTTCATGCCGCGGTCGTGGAATCGCTTGACGTATCGGGCCATACCGATGGGCTCGTTGGTATATCCATGCAGGCAGACGGCGTAATCGTGGGTGTTCTCCGAGGCGGCAAAATACCAAGCGGCAAGCTCGGTTCCGTCGTCCGCGGTGAGGCTGCTGATCTCGCGGTTCTCTTTAAACCACGCCCGCGCCTCGGTTTCCTCGGCATCCATCTGCTCGCCCTTTTCGGCGTCCTTGCCGTCCTGCACCATCTTCATGGTGTATGGCGCGCGGGGATTCAGCGCGAAGTCAAACAGAAAGTTGCCGGCAAACCCCAGCAGCGCGACAACGAGCACCAGCGCAACGATGCCGGCTATCTTGAGCTTTCGATGGGAACGTGCGTTTTGAGACATAAGAAGCTTTCCTATAAGATGTTAATACATCAACATTTAATGCAAGCGCATTATGGATGTTCGCCGTTGATGCGTCAACAGGCAAAGAATGGGTAAACAAAGGGTCACGTATGGTGCAAATTTCGCACGTACCCAGACGCTTTGATATAGTGTTGAGAACTCTTTTATGTTGGAGGATGTAACCGGCATGTCCGATTCGAGCGACAGTTCTAAGCCGCGACCCAAGACCGCGGCCGTTCCACGCTACACGGTGGGCGAGGAGATCATGAACTCCGTCACCCATGGTGTCGGTTGCCTGCTGGGTATCGCGGGCTTGGTGCTCCTGATCGTATTCGCTGCCCTGCGTGGCGGGGGCCCGGCCCACATGGCCGCGGCGATTGTCTATGGCGTCAGCATTATCCTCGAATACCTAGCCTCCACGCTCTACCACGCGATTCAGCCCGCGCGCGCCAAGCGCGTGTTTCGCATCATCGACCACAGCTGCATCTACTTGCTTATTGCCGGCAGCTATACGCCGTTTTGCCTCATCACGCTCGCAAACGACGGCGGCCCTGCGCTGTTCTTTGCCGTATGGGCCATCGCCATTATCGGCATCGCCCTCGAGTGCTTTATGCGCGAGCGTCAACCGCACTGGGTAAGCGGCCTAGTCTACCTGCTGATGGGCTGGCTCGTCGTCTTTAAGCTGCCCGAGCTCGTGTCGCTGCTCAACCCCGTGGCACTTGCCCTGCTCGCCGTCGGCGGCGTGTGCTACACCGTGGGCGTGCCGTTCTATATCGCCAAAAACGTGCGCTATCTTCACAGCGTGTTTCACCTGTGGGTGCTCGCCGGCAGTATCTTCCAGTTCATGGCGGTGATCCTCTTCGTAATCTAGCGATCGCTCCTGTGCCCGCGGGCCCATCCAAGCGGCCGCCGGGCGCAACTGCCCTATCCGTCACCTACGCTTACTACCCAACGTCCCGAATCTTGGAGGTTCGAGAAACTCCCGATGGACATAACCATCTCCCTTATCACCACCTTCGTTTTGACCCTCATCAACGGCTACTTCTCTATGTCTGAGATGGCGCTCACCACGGCCAAGCGCGCCGTGCTGGAGCACGAGGCCGAGGAAGGCGACAGGCGCGCCGAGCGTGCCATTAAGCTTGCTGCCGACTCCGACCAGCTGCTCGCCACCATCCAGGTCGCCATCACACTCGTGGGCTTCGCCTCGTCCGCCGTCGCCTCGACGAGTCTGTCCGACCCGCTCGCCACGTGGCTCATGAGTTTTGGCATCGCGCCGCTCTCCGCCATCGCGCGCGGCCTGGCGCCGGTCATCATCACCGTCGCGGTCGCCTTCGTGTCCATCGTGATCGGCGAGCTTGTGCCCAAGCGCATCGGCCTGGCCAATGCCGAGGGCGTGTCCAAGCAGGTCGTGGGGGCGCTGTCGTTTTTCCAAAAGATCGCCCGTCCGCTCGTGTGGCTGACTGGCGCTTGCTCCGATGACCTAGCCCGCATCCTGCGCATCAAGAGTGCCGACGACCGTCAGAACGTCTCGGAAGAAGAGATTAAGTACATGGTCTCGGAGCAGGATGACCTGCTCGACGAGGAAAAGCGCATGATCCACGAGATCTTCGACCTGGGCGACACCGTTGCCCGCGAGGTCATGGTGCCGCGCGTGGACACCACCATGTGCGAGGATGACGAGACGGTCGCCAGCGTGCTATCCACCATGCGCCAGACCGGCTTTAGCCGCATCCCCGTCTATCACGAGGACCCCGACAACGTGGCGGGCATCGCGCATATCAAGGACCTGATTCAGCCCGCGCTCGACGGCAAGGGCGACCAGCCCATCGCCGGCTTTTTGCGCGACGCCACCTTTGTGCCCGACACCAAGGATATTCTGCCGCTGCTGTCCGAGATGCAGACCTCGCACGACCAGATCGTGGTGGTCGTGGACGAGTACGGCGGCACGGCCGGCATCATTACCATCGAGGACATCGTCGAGGAGATCGTGGGCGAGATCGAGGATGAGTTCGACCCCGACAACAAGTATCTCACGCGCCTTTCGCGCCGCGAGTGGCTCGTTGATGGGCGTTTTTCGTGCGATGACGCGATTGAGCTTGGTTGGCCGCTCGAGGAAAGCGATGATTATGAAACCATCGCCGGCTGGATTTTGGAGCTTTGTGACTCGGTGCCCGACATCGGAGAGGTGTTTGAGGTCGCGGGGTACAAGTTTAAAGTGCAGTCGATGCGTGGCCAGCGCATCTCGCTCATTCGCGTGATCGCTCCGGCCGAAACCGATAAGAAGGATTCCGAGTCTTCGGTAAACGAGCCGACGACGTCGGGTGCGGGTTCCGCGAATCCGCACGACGGCGACGAGTAGGGCAAGGAAGAGTAGGGGAGAGTTATGGCAGGCCTGTTCAACATCCTTAAGGTCACCGTCAGCGAGGACAAGATCTGCGCGCATGTGCTGGTGAACCCCGGCATGCCGCTCATGACCTCGGAGGACATCGAGGCCACGGCGCGCGTGTACTACCTGGTACCGGCGATTGCCAAGCACCTGTGCCTGGGTGATTCCGGCCGCGAGTTCCAGGACTGCATGGGTCAGACCGAGCTCTGCCACCTGCTGGAGCACGTGACGGTCGAGCTCATGAACGAGACCGGTCTTGCCGGTAGCATCTCGTGCGGCCGCACGCGCGTAAGCGAGCATGACGAGCGTGTCTTTGAGGTCGAGCTTTCGTGCCCCGACGACGCACTGGCCATCGGTGCGCTGTCGTCGGCCACCTTTATGATGGACTGGGCGTACCTGCACGCCGACCAGCCTGCCCCCGACGTGGAAGGCACGGTCGCGGGTCTGCGCAACCTGGTGCTGGGCATGCGCGCCGAGGCCGAGGGCAAGGATCCTCACGAGGCCGTCGCTGCTGCGAACGGCGAAGATGCTGCCGAGGACGAGGGCGCTGACGAGGGCGATGTGCCGGTCGACGCCGAGCCCGTTGCCGATGCGACCGCCGAGCCCGTTCCCACCGAGCCCCAGGGCGTCCCCAACTTTGACGACGAGCCCCAGGTGGCGATTGATACCGAGGGCGCGGTTGCCGAGAACCACGAGGCCTCCGCTGCCGTCTTTGGCGGTGCGGCGACGGTTCCGGCAGGACCTGCGCATGAGGGCGGCCTGCCGCTCGTGGACGGCGCCGGCGAGGACCCGGGTGCCACGGTGGCCATGCCGGCTATGCCTCAGGAGTAGGCCTACGCGTTTATCACCATCACGTACCTGCGCCTTTGCCGTACGCAGATGAGCGGAGCGGCAAGTGATGCGCTGCGGGTATAATGGACAGCATTCAAACGGTGGGCACCGACGTGCCCGCAGGAGAGGAATGATCATGGGTAAGACTTTCAGCTTTGTCTCCGGCGCACTTTTTGGTGCCGCTGCCGGCGCTATTATCGGTGTTGCTCTGGCTCCGCGCTCGGGCGCCGAGACCCGCGCCATGGCTGCCGATATCGCCAACGACGCCTGGGACAATATGCGCGACACCTACGAGCACAGCGCCGAGGAGGCCCGTGCCGCGGTGAATGACTTTGGCCCGATGGTCGACGCCAAGACCGACGACCTGCGCGCCAAGGTCGACCTGGCCCGCGAGCGCATGGACCAGCTGCGCGAGCAGCTCAACGACGCCATTTCGGGCGGCAACGTGACGCCTGCCGCCGACGTCGTGGTCGAGAACGCCGTCGAGGCTGATACCGAGGCCGCGGAGCCCTCGACCGAGGCATAATGCGCGCCGGGGATTTTGTCGGCGCCAAGATCTATCGCAAGCCTACCGAGGACAAGCGCACCAAAAAGGACGGCACGCCGCGCAGCCCTAAAAAGCTCGGAAAGATTCACTTTCCGGTCTTTACCCCGGGCGGTACGCGTGTGGTCGGCTTTATGGTCCGCCAGTCCGATATCGCGGGCATGATCGAGCGCCCCGACCGATTCGTAGCGCTAGACGCCATTGGTGTCTACGAGGGCGCCATTGCGGTCGATGACGTCAAGGACACGTACGATGCCGCCGCGGCCAAGCGCCTCGATATCAACCTGGACGATTGCATCATCTGGGTTGGCATGGACGTGCGCACGGAATCGGGCGATGTTGTGGGCTACTGCTCGGACGTTGAGTTCAAGCCACGCTCGGGCATCGTACAGGCATTCTATGTGACCGCCGGTGCCGCTTCGAGCGTGCTGGTGGGCGACACGCAGGTGCCGCCGACGATGCTGCGCGGCTACGAGAACGGCGCGATGGTCGTCTCGGACGAGGTCAAGTCGCTCGGGTATTCGGGCGGTGCGGCTGCCAAGGCCGCCGAGGCCAGCGTCGTGGTGGGCGATAAGGTCAAAAAGGGCGCCAAGGTGCTCGACGACAAGGGGTCGGTTGCCGTGGACAAGGGCAGTCGCGCACTGGGCAAGCAGCTCGGCAAGACGCGCGGCATGTTCAAGGCCTTTAAGGACGAATACCAAAAGGCGAGCGGAGGCTCGTCAAAAGCTACAAAATAGCGACGTACCAAATGATGGGAGGCAAGCCGGAGACCTGTTGCTCCGGCTTGCTGTGTTTATGGGGGAGGGCACATGCGCCAAAACGGATCCAACTTAAACGGGCGTTCGGGTGCGCGTCCGACGGCGCGCCGCGATCTGGGGCAGCTGCCCAGCGGTCAGCGCAAGCGTCACCGTAAGCCCGGCGCGATGTACCTCAACCATAGCCGCGGCTTTAGCGACCGCAGCGCTCGCATCGGCAACAGCCGTACGCCCCGTCGTTCGTCTCGCCTGCCCTATGCGCTCATTGCCGTGGGCTGTGCGCTCGTGCTGTTTATCGCTGCCGTCGTGGGCTACGTCAACCGCAGTGTGGACGTGGAGCTCAACGGCCAGAAGACCGCGGTGCGTGTGGGCTCTACGCTGCAGAATCTCATCGACGACCAGGAGTTGACTGACACCTACGACGCAGGCGACCTGCTGGCCGTCGATGACAGCGTGCTGACCCGCCATGGCGGCGAAAAGCTGTCGGTTAAGGTGGACGGCAAGCGCATAAAACAGGGTAAGTGGAAAGGCCGCGAACTTGAGGGCGGCGAGAAGGTGACGGTCAAGGATGGCCGTAACACCTACGAGAAGCACGAGATTCAGGCTACGGTTATCGAGCCCAAGCTCAAGGTCGAGGGCACGGGCGCTATCGAGTATGTGCAGACGTGGGGTGTCCAGGGCCGCTCGGAGGTGTGGGTCGGCGAGCAATCGGGTAAGACGCAGGACCGCGGCGAGGTTGTGCCCGCTACCGATTGCGTCGTTGCGTGCGCGAGCGTGGCGCCCAAGGGCAACGAAAAGTACGTGGCGCTGACGTTTGATGAGGGCCCGAGCGGAGCGACCAAGCAGATTTTGCAGGTACTCAAGGAAAAGGGCGTCACCGCGACGTTCTTCCTTTCGGGCGATGCGGTCGAGGCCTCGTCCGCCACGGCCAAGGCGATTGTCGATGCCGGGTGCGAAATCGGATCCAACAGCTACAGCGACGATTCGCTCAAGGGCCAGGACCGTGAGGCGGTACGCGAGCAGATCACGAAAGGCACCGATGCGATTAAGTCGGCGACCGGCGTGAAGACGATGCTGCTGCGTGCTCCCTACGCTGCCTTTGACGAGCAAAACTGGATTGATGCGATGGACCTGGTCTCCGCCGTGGTCTCGTGGAATATTGACTCGGGCGACTGGCTGCTCAACGGTGCCGACGAGCAGGTCTCGACGGTGCTCGATTCGGTGACGCCGGGCAATATCGTGCTGCTCACCGATAGAGACGAATGCGCCGAGCAGACGCTCGAGGCGCTGCCGCAGATTATCGATGGCCTCATTGCCGACGGCTACAAGATCGTGACGCTCAGCGACCTGGTCAAGACGGACACGTCGCTGAGCAAAAAGCTCACCTCGCTGACGAAGGTCACCATGCCCAAAGGCGCCGTGTTCCCCCAACTTGCCGAGGACGATGACACCACAGAGTAGTCATTGGGTAGTCGTTTAAGAACGTCCCGAATGGCTATGTCACGGATGCGTCAGCGTTTGGTATGCCTGCAATGTGCAGCGCATAAATTCGATGCCGCAGGGCGATGCTGATGCTATAGTTACTGCGGTTAATGAGGGTCAAGAGAAAGGTTACAGGTGAAATCCAAACCTCGACCATACAGTCGATGACCCCATGCAGGTGCTTTTTGCGCATGCACGGGGTGTAAGCGTCGAGCGGCGTGCCGCCCGCGCATGCGTATACATATCCAGAAGCCCCCGGACGCCGCACGCGCGGCCGCGTTCGGAGGAACAATGATGGGGAGCACCATTGAATTATCTGAGTGAGATGCTCAAATTGCCGGTCTTGGACGTCGACGGCGAAAAGCTCGGCGTGGTCAACGATTTTGGTATTGCTACCGGCGAAGTTTTTCCACACGTGACGTCGCTCGCGTTCCGCGGTCCCGGCAAGACGCCGTTTATGATCAGCTGGCGCAAATGGGTCGACCGTATCGACGAGACGGGTGTACACCTTAAGACGTCGGCCACCGAAATCCGTTTTTCGTACCTGCAGCCGACCGAACTCTTGCTTGCCCGCGACGTGCTCAACAAGCAGATTGTCGACACGCAGGGCATGAAGGTCGTGCGCGTCAACGACATCAAGTTTTCCATGTCGGGCGAAAACCAGCTGCGCCTGCTGGGCGCCGAGGTCGGTGCTCGCGGTCTGCTACGCGCCATCAGCCCCGCGCTCGAGCATATCGTCGAAGGCTTTATGAAGCACCTGGGCAAGCCGCTCAGTGAGGACATCATCGCTTGGTCCTACATGGACCTGCTCGACCGCTCGACCAAGAACATTCAGCTCTCGGTGTCGCACAAGACGCTCGGCGAGCTGCACCCTGCCGATATCGCCGACATTATCGAGCAGCTCGACCCGCGCCTGCGTGCGCAGGTGTTTGCGCAGCTCGATACTGCCCAGGCCGCCGAGGCCATCTCGGAGTTCGATGACGACGAGCTTATGACCGAGATGCTCGAGGGCCTGTCCGACACCGACGCATCGTCGATGCTGGCCATGATGGACCCGGACGACGCTGCCGACCTGATCGACGAGCTCGATTATGAGAAGGCCGAGAAGCTCCTGCGCCTGATGGGCGTCAAGGAGGAGAAGGCGATTCGTAATCTGCTGGGGTATGAGGACAACACCGCCGGCCGCATCATGACCTCGGAGTTTGTCTCCCTGCCCGCAACGGCAACGGTCGGTGATGCCATCGAGGCGATTCGCGAGCTCGACGAGGACTTCGAGAGCGTCTACTACGTCTATACCGAGGATCCGAGCGGCATGCTGACCGGCGTGCTTTCGCTGCGCACGCTGATCGTAGCCGACCGCGACGCCACGTTGGGTCAGCTGGCCTATCGCGACCTGGTCTATGTGTCGCCCGACGAGGACCAGGAAGACGTAACGGACGAGATGACCAAGTATGACCTGGTCGCTATCCCCGTCTGTGACGAGAACCGCCACATCTTGGGTATCGTGACCTTCGACGACGCCATGGACGTTATCGCCGAGGAGCATCAGGAGGACCTGCAGATCGCCGGTGTCGGCTCGGGCGATAGCGCGTCCGACGACTCGACGAATGTGCTCAGCTGGTTCGTGCATCGCCAATACTGGGTTGTTGTATGGGGCATCGCGTCGTGCATCATGGCGACCGTGCTGGGAACGGCGCTCGGCTCCGCGCATCTGGTGGTGTTTCCCATGTGCGCCATGCCGCTCGTGCTGCTGGCGGCCTCGCGCATGGTGTCGTTCGTCAAGAACTACTTCCTGGAATACGACGGTCACGACGACGAGCCCAAGCCGTATCTGGGATTCTTCTTCCAGAGCACGGGCATGGGCCTGATTCTGTCACTCGTGACCTACCTGTGCGCCCAGCTGGTGCGCACCGCCGCGTTCCCCGATGCGCCCATGTTTGAGGAGCAACTCTTTACCGGGTGCTTTAATATCGCTGCCATCATTTGCCTGGTTGGCAACATGAGCGCCGTGATTTACCTGATGGTGCTGTTCTGGCGTGACGAGCATGACCTCAACACGTCGGGCACCGCCATGAACGTCATTGCCGTCATGATCTCGTGTGTGGCGTATTGCATCGCCGCGGTGCTGCTCGCCATGTCAGTCATGGGTTAGGTGGTCGCGTGCAAAATACCAAGCAAAAGTCGGGCACCAAGCAAAAGCTGACCATCGCGGCCATCTTTGGCGCTATGGGTCCCGGTCTGCTGGCGGCGCTTTCGGGCAATGACGCCGGCGGCATTGCAACGTATTCCAGTGCGGGCGCCAGCTATGGCTACAAGATGCTCTGGATGCTTCCCGTCATGACTGTGCTGCTCATCGTGACGCAGGAGACCGCGGCGCGCTGCGGCTGCGTCACGGGTAAGGGCCTGGCATCGCTCATTCGCGAGCGCTTTGGCGTGCGCAAGAGTGTACTTGCTATGGCGGCGCTGTTGATCGCCAACACGGCTGTGACCATTTCGGAGTTTGCGGGCATCGCCAGCGGTCTTGCTCTCTTTGGCGTGCCGGCGAGCATCTCGGTGCCGTTGGTGGCGCTGCTGGTATGGATGCTTACCATGTCGGGTAGTTTCCAGCGCATCGAGAAGATTCTACTGCTGGTGAGCTGCGTGTTCGTGACCTATATCGTCGCCGCGTTTATGGCTGGCCCCAACTGGGGTGAGGTCGCGGTCGACCTGGTCGTGCCTAACATTCAAAATGACCCCAGCTACGTGTCGCTCGTGGTCGCAACGATCGGTACCACCATCGCGCCGTGGATGATTTTCTTGGCGCAGAACAACGTGGTCGATAAGAACGCGGGCGAGGACGATATCGTGCTGCAGCGCATCGATACCGTGAGCGGCTCGCTTGCCGCTGATGTCATTGCCGGCTTTATTATCATTACGACCGGTACGGTGCTGTTCCCGGCGGGTATTCAGATTAGCGATGCTGCCGATGCTGCCCGCGCGCTGGAGCCTATTGCGGGTCAGTGGTCTACGGTACTGTTTGCCTCGGGCCTGGTCGCGGCGAGTTTCTTGGCTGCCTGCGTGCTGCCGGGCGTTACGTCGAGCGCTATCTGCGAGGCATTTGGCTGGGAGCGCGGTGCCGATCGCAGCTGGGACGAGGCCCCGGTCTATCGCGGCATCATTACGGCCATCATCGGCATCTCTGCCGTGCTGGTGCTTATGCCCGGCGTCGATCTGTTCCAGATTATGATGACCTCGCAGGTCATCAATGGCGTGCTGCTGCCCGTGGTTCTGGTGTTCCAGGTGGTTATTGCCGCTGACCGTCACATTATGGGCACTAACCGCAACGGCCGCGTGTGGAATGTGCTCACTTGGGCGACTATCGGTGTGATTACGGTGCTGACGGTCGTCATGTTTGTTCTGCAGGCGATGGGTTACAGCGCTTAGCGCCTCTTTTGGACTCCAAACAGGCCGCCGCCATGGGCTGCGGCCTGTTTTTTGCCCGCGACCTCTTGGGGCCGACTCTAAAAGAGTGATTTTGGGTTGTTTGCTGCGGGTTACTTGTCGGTGCCCAGCTTGTGCGGCTTGAGAGCGAGCGCATTGACGAGTGCGTCGGTGGCAGATTTGACGGCTGCCGGCTGCGGATCGTTGACGTGATCCTCGGGGTGTACGGGCAGGTCCTTCTTGACTGCATCGTGGATCAAGTTGAGGTACTCAGTCACGCCAGTGGTCGACAGGTGCGTGCCATCGCCATCGAACAGGTCGTTGCGATTGGCGCTGTATCCGTACCAGTCGATAACGCGCACGTTCTTGTAGCGCGTAGCGGCGTTGGCGATGGCCTGGTTGGTAGAGCCAACCCACGGCTGCGGGCTGCGCGTGTTCACAAACACCACGATACGCTTATCTCCTGCATCGGCCATGATGGCGTCGATCTGGTCGTCGGTTACCAAGCCGTTGGTGCCCAGGGCAAAGACCACGATCTTGCCGGCAAGGTTCTGCTGGATATAGCCCTCAAATGTCGCGCGGCCCGCATCAAACTGGCGGCCCTTTTCGGCATCGATATGGCTGTGCGGGAACACGCCGTCAAAGGTGTCCACGGCACGCAGCGACACGGAGTCGCCGATCATAAGCAGATCGTAGGAGCCATCGGGGAAGCCGTCGTTGTCCTTGTCGGTGTCGTCGGCCGCCTGCTGGTCGGTGGGCGCGGTGTTCTTGGCTTCCTTGTTCAGAACTTCGGCGCCCTCGCCGCTCAGCGCAGACGTCTCGGGCACAAAGATCAGGCCGCCCAGTGCAACGACCAACACGACAGCGCAGGCTGCGCAGGCAGGGACGTGCGCGCGCACCCAGTTGGCGGGCGTGGCGGTGCCGTCGCGGAACTCGGATACGGTGCGCCCAAAGGCGCCCTTTCTAAACGGCGTCTCGATAAAGCGATATGAGCATTCGGCCACGGTGACCACCAACAGCACCTGCAAAATGTACTGCCACCACGGTGTATCGTTGATGTTGGCGACCGGGTTCATAAGCAACAGCAGCGGATAGTGCCACAGGTAGATGCTGTATGAGCGCTTGCCAACCCACACGAGCGGCTCGGCGGACAGCGCGCGGGCAACCATTCCCTGGGGCTGCACGCAGGCCGCGATGACCATGAGCGTGAGGATGGAGCATAACAGCGTGCCGCCGCGATACTGGAACGCGGTGTAGCCGTTGGTGAGCGCGACCATGGCGGCAAGGCCAACCAGACCCACGACGCCCAATACATCGATGGATGCGGGCGAGGACCAAAAACGCACGAGGGCGCTCGGCTGTGCCGGGACGGTCTCGGCTGCGCCGTCGGTCGTAGCGTCATGCTTGCTCTCGGCGTTCTTGCCGTGCTTGGCGGCGTCAGCCAGGCGATTGAGCCCCAAACGATGAGCGAGACGCACCGGCGCCAGGTCGCGATCGGGGATAAAGGCCATCCAGGCGCCCAGCAGCAGCGAGAACACGCGGGTGTCGGTGCCGTAGTACACGCGGCTGGGGTCGGCGGCGGGGTTATAGAGCACCATCATGGCGATGGCGGAGACAGCAGCCAGGCCCAGAACCACGCGGCGCGTGTTGGGCTTGCTCATGTGCATGGATACCATAGCGAGCAGCAGCGGGGGCCAAACCAGGTAGAACTGTTCCTCGATGGCGAGCGACCAAAAGTGCGTAAGCGGCGAGGGGTCGCCCAGAGCATTGAAGTACGAGACGTCCTGCATAATCTGCCACCAGTTGTTAAAGAACAGCAGCGACGGCAGGATGTCGGGGCGCATCTTGGTGAGCATCACGTGGTTAAAGATGGTGCACAGCGCGCAGGTCACGAAGACTACCGTTACCACGGCGGGGACCAGGCGACGGATGCGGCGAATCCAGAAGCTCTTAAGGTCGATGCGGCCGGTCTTAGCGACTTCGTTGAGCAGCAAGCGCGTGATCAGATAGCCCGAAAGCACAAAGAAGATCGTGACGCCAAGCAGGCCGCCCTGAGCCCACGTGAGGTTGAGGTGATAGAGCACCACCGCGACGACGGCAAGCGTGCGCAGGCCGTCAAGGGCAGGGATGTAGCGGGACTTGGGGCGAGCAGGCGTCTGCTCCGCGGCGGGAGTGTTGGCGCGGCTCGCGTTGTTGGCAGAAGCGCGATGGTGGCTCGCGGTGCGTCGCGGCTCGTTGGCACGGCGCTCGCCCTTCACGCGTTCGTGCGGCGCCGGCTCGTTGCCCGTGCGGCGTCGACCGCGCGAGCCCGATTGCGAGAATTGTTCCATAAAACATCATCCAATGACGAGAATAATCAGCACGTATTCATTGTAGCTGCCTGCCCCTGTGAATGCTTGCTGCTGGCGCAAGCTCAAGCGCGCGTCCACATCAAAGTGAACTAAAGTTATAGGGGGTGCGAGGGCGCACAATCGATGGTCGACGGTGGGCATAAGGCCCGCAGATGAGGAGGTTTCCATGGCAGATCGCGACATCATTGCGGTGTTCGGCAGCATGAACATGGACCTTTCGGTGGCGTGCGAGCGCATGCCGCGTGCGGGCGAGACCGTCGGCGGCAGCGGGTTTATCACCAACGCCGGCGGTAAGGGCGCTAACCAGGCCGTTGCCGCCGCGCGCATGGGTGCGCGCACATGCATGATCGGCGCTGTTGGACGTGATACCTTTGGCGATGCGCTTGTGGCGGGGCTCCAGGATGCCGGCGTGAGTGTTGAGTTCGTGGCGCTTCGCGATGACGTGGAGACCGGCACCGCGACTATCATTCGCTGCGAGGGCGACAACCGCATCATACTGTCACCGGGCGCCAACCATGCGCTTGCGGGCGCGGACGTTGCCTGCGCGTTGAGGCGTCTGGTGGCCCATGAGCTCGACGGCGACGCCAGCGAGATTGCCCCGGCTGCCGGAAGCGTCTTTATCGCCCAGGGCGAATGTGACCTTGTGGCGACGGCCGAGGCGCTTGTTTGCGCTCACGAGCTGGGGTTCTATACGGTCTTTAATCCAGCGCCCGCCTGCGAGCTGCCTGCGGAGGTCTGGCCTGCGGTCGACCTGGTCTGCCCCAACGAGACCGAGTGCCAGGTGCTGACGGGCATTCTGCCCACGGATGATGCGAGTTGCGTCGCCGCGCTCAATGCGCTGCTCGACAAGGGCGCCGGGGCTGCGGTCATCACGCTAGGCGGTGCCGGCTCAGTTGCATTTGGCGATGACGGTGAGCTGCTGCGCATGCCGGCACTTTCGTGCGCGGTGGTCGATACGACGGCCGCGGGCGATACGTTTATTGGTGCGCTTGCGGCGGCTCGCCTGGAGGGCCTGCCGCTCTTTGAATGCATGGCCGCCGGCGCCCGTGCCTCGGCGGTGACGGTGTCGCGTTTGGGCGCGCAGCAGTCGATTCCCACGCGTGCCGAAGTTGGGCGCATGTTTGGTTTAGACGATTAGTACAAGACGGAGAAGCGGAGTAAAACAATGGCAACTAAGAAGCTGATCCTTGATCTGGATATGGGTGTGGACGATGCGATGGCGCTTGCCTATGCCATCGCGAGCCCCGAGGTGGAGCTCGTGGGCATCACCACATGCTTTGGCAACGTGCGCGTCGAGCAGTCGGCGCACAACTGCCTGGCGGTGCTCGACCTGTTGGGCCGTCCCGAGGTGCCGGTGTACCTGGGTGCCGACCGTCCTCTGCAAGCGACTGAGCCCTATACGCCGCCGGCGTCCACCGCGCTCATTCACGGCAAGAACGGCATCGGCGGCGCGAGCGTGCCCGCGTCGCCCTACGAGCCGGTGGGGGCGACCTCGGCCGACGGCAACGCTGCGGTCGATTATCTGATCGATGCCGCGCGCACCTATGGTCCCGATCTGGTCTACGTAGCGACTGGCCCGCTCTCCAACCTAGCGCTCGCCCTGGAGCGCGATGCGGCGGCGATGATGTCCATCGGCCGCGTGGTCGTGATGGGCGGCGCCCTTACCGTGCCCGGTAACGTGAGCGCGGGCGCCGAGGCCAACATGGCGAGCGACCCCGAGGCAGCCGACGCGGTGCTGCGCTCGGGCCGTAAGCTCACCATGGTGGGCCTGGACGTGACGCATCGCGTGGTGCTCACGCGCCGCGACATTGCCGGCTGGACGGGTTCGGGAACCATGGCCGGCTGCGCATTTGCGAGCATGGTCGAGCACTACATTGGTTCGTACGAGATGAACGCGTCCTACCTGGGCGGCTGCGCGCTGCACGATCCGCTGGCGGTTGCCGTGGCGATTGATCCCACGCTCGTGGGTGCGCTCGGCTGTAACCTGCGTGTTGACTTGCTGGGTGAGTATCGCGGCCGCACCATCTGCGATGAGCGCCGCGTGGCAGATCCCGACAAGAGCACACTCGTGGCGCTGACCGTCGATACCCCGCGCTTCCTGTCCGAGTTCAAGGCCCGTATGGCCCGTGTCCTTGGCTAAGTTGTCTTTTTGGGACGGGGCTTTTTTGACTGGTATGATTGGTGCGACCATTCGAACCAGCTAAAAGAGCCCCGTCCCAATTTGACTATCGAGAGGATCTGCCATGGAGCGCATCGCGAGCTTTTCCGTTGACCATCTGCTGCTTGAGCCCGGCGTGTACGTGAGCCGCATCGACCGCGATCCGGCGACCGGCGCCGCCGTCACCACCTTTGACCTACGCCTGACCACGCCCAACAAAGAGCCGGTCATGAACACGGCCGAGTGCCACACCATCGAGCACCTGGGCGCGACGTTCCTCCGCAATCATGCCGAGTGGTCGAGCCGCATTGTCTACTTTGGGCCCATGGGCTGCCGTACGGGCTTTTACCTGGTTGTCTTTGGTGAGCTGACGAGCGAGGAAATCTTGCCGCTCGTGCGCGAACTGTTCGAGTTTGTCGCCGGCTTTGAGGGCGATGTCCCCGGTGCCGCTCCCGAGGAGTGCGGTAACTACCTGGACCAGAACCTTCCCATGGCAAACTGGCTCGCGCGCCGCTACCTCGACCGCGATCTGGCCGATATCGATGAGAAGCACCTGCACTATCAGCAGGCATAAGAGCTTTATCGCCCAAAACGAGCGCATTGGGCGTCTTCGCTTATGCGGGGGCGCCTTTTTGTTGATTGGTCGGGACGAGCGTTCAAAATCGCTCATGTTTGTTCTAGAATGTTCGTATAGTCACATTTACAAACAGGAGTGAACATGCATATCTACTCTGTCAACGATCCCGAGTTCAAATCCTATGGCAACGTTTGGGATAACGTTCCGTCCGTGCTCACGTCGCCCGTGCTCGAGGCGCTCTCTGCCACGCCCATCCCCGAGGGCAGTAAGTACGTAGCAAGTGCGCCGGAGCTCGAGGGCGTCAAGGATGCCGACAAACTGGGCTTTCTCATGTTTGGCGGCCGCCCCTTCCAGCTCGGCTGGTGCAACGGCCACAACACACGCCTCAACTGCCTGGAGTATCACCGCGCCAGCGAGTTTAACCTGGGCGCCCGCGACTTTATCCTGCTCGTGGCGCATCGCTGGGAGATCGAGGACGGCAAGCTCGACACCGCGTGCGTCAAGGCGTTCCGCGTGCCGGCGGGCAAGGTCGTCGAGGTATTCAACACCACGCTTCACTACACGCCCTGCATGGTCGACGACGGCGGCTTCCAAGTGATGGTTGCGCTGCCGGCGGGTACCAACGGCCCGCGCCCCGAGGCGGCGGCCGACATGCCCGCGGCCGGCGACAGCTACTGCTACTGGAAGGCCGACAAGTGGGTCCTCTGCCACGCCGACAGCCCCAAAGCAGCCGAAGGCGGCTACGTAGGCCTCGTCGGCAAGAACCTCGACATCGCCTGCGACTAGAATCTTCCATCTCGATCTGTAACATCTAGCGGGCTAAATCGTCTCTACCTGTTACAGATTTAGACAAACTGAAGGGGCTGCCCGAAAAATCTCGATCTGTAACACCAGGCCCGGTTTTGGCTGCCTAACTGTTACAGATCGAGACAAACCGGGCCCAATCCGCCGCAAAGGTGCCTGTCCCCTTTGTGGTGGTTGGCGGTTTGGGCGGGCAGGTATCAAAAAGTGTCAGACGGGGGCGGCTGCCGGGCGTCTGTGCGCGAAAAGAAGTGCCGACCTGCGCCGTTGCCGTTGAGTGGCGCGCTGCTTACGGGGATACTGAAGCCACGACAAACAGCGTGTGAAAGGATCGATGCATGGCTTTCCGTAATGACTTCCTGTGGGGCGGCGCGACGGCTGCCAACCAGTGCGAGGGCGCGTACAACGTTGACGGTCGCGGCCTGGCCAACGTGGATGTGGCGCCGCACGGCCCGGAGCGTTACGCGGTGGTCTCCGGCCAGCGCAAGATGCTCGACTTCGAGGACGGCTATTACTATCCCGCGCAGACCGGCATCGATTTCTACCATCACTACAAGGAGGACATTGCCCTCTTTGCCGAGATGGGCTTTAAGACCTTCCGCATGAGCCTGGCCTGGACCCGTATCTTCCCCAACGGTGACGAGGCCGAGCCCAACGAGGCCGGCCTGGCCTTTTACGAGGACGTGTTCCGCGAGTGCCAGGCGCACGGCATCGAGCCGCTCGTGACCATCACGCACTTCGACTGCCCCGTCCACCTCATCAAGGAGTACGGCGGCTGGCGCAACCGCAAGCTCATCGACTTCTACAAGAACCTCGCGACCACGATCTTCACCCGCTACAAGGGCCTGGTGAAGTACTGGCTCACCTTCAACGAGATCAACATGATCCTTCACCTGCCGTTTATGGGTGCCGGCCTGGTCTTTGAGGAGGGCGAGAACAAGGAAGCCGTCGAGTACCTGGCCGCCCACAACGAGCTCGTCGCCAGCGCTTGGGCAACCAAGATCGCCCACGAGATCGACCCCGAGGTCAAGATCGGCTGCATGCTCGCCGCGGGCACCTACTATCCCTACAGCTGCCGTCCGGGCGATGTACGCCAGGCTCAGCTTGACAACCAGGACAATTACTTCTTCGTCGACGTCCAGAGCCGCGGTTACTACCCGGCCTATGCCGTCAAGAAACTCGAGCGCCTGGGCATCGATGTGGGCATGACCGACGAGGACCGCGAGGTCCTGGCTGCCAACACCGTCGACTTCATCAGCTTTAGTTACTACAGCACCCGTTGCTCTGCCGGTGCCGACAACCCCGATGTCAAGCGCACCCAGGGCAACGCCTTCGCCGGCGCCAAGAACCCCTACCTGCAGGAGAGCCAGTGGGGCTGGGCCATCGATCCGCTGGGCTTCCGCATCACCCTTAATGACCTGTACGACCGTTATCAGAAGCCGCTGTTTGTGGTTGAGAACGGTCTGGGTGCCAGGGATGTTGTCGAGGAGGATGGTTCTATCAACGACGACTACCGTATCGACTTCCTGCGTCAGCATATTGCCGCGATGCGCGATGCGGTGACCGAGGACGGCGTTGACCTGCTGGGCTACACCACCTGGGGCCCGATCGACCTGGTCTCGGCCGGTACGGGCGAGATGTCCAAGCGCTACGGCTTTATCTATGTGGACCGCGACGACGCCGGCAACGGCACCCTCAAGCGTTCCAAGAAGAAGAGCTTTGACTGGTACAAGAAGGTTATCGCCACCAACGGCGAAGATTTGGCCTAGGCGTTCTCAACAGCAATAGCATCCTAACCAAGGCGCCCGGCGAGCAGCCTATGCCCGTCGGGTGCCTTGTTAAAAGAAGTAAAAACTTGCAATTGCACTACGGCGCGAGCACATCCAGCGGAACAACTTGGACGCCGCGGTCAGTGACATAGGCTTGTGAACCAAATCCAATGATTACGACTTTCGAAACTGGCGGGTTGTTTCCGGCGGCAACCATACGCTTCTCGACAGCAATAAGGCTGTCAGACGCCTCTTCGATTTGGGCGGAGCTGAGCTTGATTTCGACCGGGATCCACGTTCCACCGGGAGCCGCAATGACTGCATCGACTTCTAGATCGCGAGAATCGTGATAGTGATAGAGGCCCATTCCATTTGCCTGCGCATAAACCCACAAATCATGAAGGGCCAACGATTCAAAAAGCAGCCCAAGCGTCTTGAAATCTAGCAGCAATGTCGCCGGAGTCGCTCCGAGCGCAGCGGCCGCCAGTGACGGATCAGCGAGATGATGCTTCTTCGATTCTCTTAAGTGCACGGGAGATCTCATTGCGGGGTTCCATGCGGGAATATCGCGAACGAAACTAACCCGAGCGAGAAGGGATATATATGATGCCGCCGTTTGTCTCGATACTTCTCCACCAAGATCGGCTACGAGCGTCTTGAGTGTCGCCAAAGTGGATTCATTGCGCGCAAGCGATTCGATGACAGCTTTGACCTTTTCAGGGTCGCGGCGAGAGCCGTCGACACGAGACAAATCTTCTTCGGCGACTATGCCGATGTAACGTTTCGCCATCGCCGACGCAGCCAGCGCATCGCGACCGACCGCCGCGGGCCATCCGCCACGGACAACGTACTCGGCAATCGAGGCGGAATCCAGCGATCCGAAAGCGCCATTGAACTTTTCGCCAGAAATAATGCCCGACAGCTTAACCGCGCCGCTGGATTTCCCAAGCTCGAAAAGCGTCATGGTATCCATGCGCAATTTAGCGAACCTTCCAGCGCCACTGTGCATTGGACGTTCGTCGTCTCGCGGTGTCGCTGACCCCGTAAATATGAACTGACCAGGCTCGCCGCTGCGGTTGTCGCACTCAAACCGTGCCGCGTCCCAAAGTTTCGGAACCTCCTGCCACTCGTCAATCAGCCGCGGCACCTCGCCGGAAACGGCAAGAGCCGGGTCAGTCTCGGCACGCAAGCGATTCTCGAAGTTGCGGGACGGGTCCATGAGAAGGAGCCTGGACGCCGCACGGGTCTCGGCCGTGGTCGTCTTTCCGCACCATTTCGGTCCTTCGATGAGAACGGCGCCGAATATACCCAGCAGCTGGTCAAGCTCATTTTCGATAATTCTAGTGTAGTACTTCTTTGGCATAATTATCACCATTGTTTACCAGTACATTTAACCAAATATACAGTTACTATTTAACCAAATATCAATTCTTTGGTTAACCATATTTACGCATTTCAATTAACGAAACAGATTAAACATGTACTGTTTGAGTTGGCACTTGGGAAATCTCTCGCTGGGCAATCCGTTGCTACGGCTGAGGCCTCTTCGTCGAACCGACACCCCCGGCGAGCAACTTATGCCCGCCGGGCGCCTTGTTAAAAGAAGTGAAAGAAAGCAAAAGAAGTTAAAACTTGCAAAAGAAATTAAAGCGGGGGTGAGGGGCGTTTTTAGCTGTTTTGGGCCGCCGCGGCCAGCGGGGGCGGGTCGCGGCGGCCCAAACATCCTTGACGAGGGTGCCTGTGGAGTTACAGCAGTTCGCCGTGGCGGGCGATGTAGCGGCGCTTGGCCAGCTGGGTGAGTGCGATGTAGGCGGCGACGATGCTGACGAGCAGCGCGAAGAAGCTCGGCGGCAGCGGCATGAGGTCTAGCGCATCGGCGATGGGGCTTGCCGGCAGCCAGGTGACGAGTACCAGACCCAGCACGGTGAGAGCGCACAGTGCCGGCGCGGCGTGGTCGCGCGCGCTCGGCAGGCGCGGGGAGCGCAGCATGTGGATCACGAGCGTCTGCGACCACATGGACTCGACAAACCAACCGCTCTGGAAGAGCGCCGTAAAGGCCGCCATGCCTGCGACGTCGCCTACAGCGGCAAGCTCTGCCCAGCTTGAGCCCACGGCGGCGGGGCACACCACAAAGAAGAGCACGGCGAAAGTCACGATATCAAACAGTGAGCTCACGGGACCCAACTCGAGCATAAAGCCCTTAATGGACGCGGCATCCCAGGCGCGCGGACGGGCGGTCCAGGCGTCGTCGACGGTGTCCCACGGCAGCGCGATGCACACGATCTCGTAGACCAGCGACAGCAGCACCAACTGCAGAGCGCTCATGGGCAAGAACGGCAAGAACAGGCTCGCGACGGTCACGGATAGCACGTTGCCAAAGTTGGAGCTCACCGTGGTCTTGAGGTACTTGAGTAGGTTGCCGTAGGTGCGGCGGCCTTCGATGATGCCGCGCTCGAGCACGCCCAGGTCCTTCTGGAGCAAGATGATATCGGCAGATTCCTTGGCAATGTCGACGGCCGAATCGACCGAGATGCCGCAATCGCTTGCACGCATGGCGGCGGCGTCGTTGATGCCATCGCCCATAAAGCCCACGGTGTGGCCGAGCAGCTCGCGCATGACACGCACCAGACGCGCCTTCTGCAGCGGCGAGAGCTTGGCGAAGAGGTGGGTGTTCTCGGCGCGCTCGGCAAGTTCGGCGTCATCGAGCGCATCGATCTCGGAGCCCAGCAAGACGTTGCTCGCGTCGATACCGATCTGTTCGCAGACGGTGGCCGCGACGCGGTCGTTGTCGCCGGTCAGGACCTTGACTGCCACGCCCTTGGCCTCGAGGGTGGCGATGGCGCCCACGGCACTTGCTTTGGGCGGATCGAGGAAGGCCAAAAAGCCCATCAGCACCATGTCGCACTCGTCGGCGATGCCAAACTCACCCACGCAGCGCGGATTGGTCTTTTGCGCCACGGCGATCACGCGCAGGCCCTCGGCATTGAGTTCGGCGACTTGCTTGCGAATCTGGGCGAGCTTATTTTCGCTGAGCGGCTGGGCGACACAGTCAACCTCGACAAAGGAGCAAATCTCGAGCATTTCCTCGGCAGCTCCCTTGGTAACCATCTGGGTTTTGCCCTGGGCGTCGGCGACGACTACGCTCAGGCGACGGCGTGAGAAATCGAAGGGCACCTCGTCGACCTTGGTATAGCGGTCGCGCAGGCTCTGGCCCAGCGTGGAGTCGGGCGCGACAGTCGAGGGCGTCACGTCGGCACGGTCGATGACGGCCAGGTCGATAAGGTTTTTGAGGCCGGTCTGGAAGAAGCTGTTCAAAAACGCATGGCGCAGCACGCGTGCGTCCTCGTTGCCGTCAGTGTTGAGATAGCGCTCGAGCACGATGCGGTCTTCGGTGAGGGTGCCGGTCTTGTCACAGCACAGGACATCCATGGCACCGAGGTTTTGGATCGCCGGCAGCTCCTTGACGATAACCTGGCGGCGGGCGAGGTCCTTGGCGCCCTGCGACAGGCTCGTGGTCACGATGACGGGAAGCATCTGCGGCGTGATGCCCACGGCCACGCTCGTGGCGAACAGCAGCGCGTCGATGACGCTGCCCTTGGTGGCGGCGTTGATGGCAAAGACGGCCGGCGCCATAACGAGCATAAGGCGTACGAGCAGCATGGAGACGCTCGAGACGCCGCGGTCAAACGCGCTCTTCTCGCCGCGCCCGTTGAGCATCTTGGCGATGCCGCCCAGGTAGGTGTCCGAGCCGGTGGCAACGACAAGTGCTATAGCGGTGCCGTTTTGCACGGAGGTGCCGGTAAAGACGATGTTTTTGCAGGCAGAGAGCGGCAGCGCGGGGCTGCCGGCACCCTCGGCGACGGTGATGGCAGCGGTCTTTTCGACGGCCTCGCTCTCGCCGGTGAGTGCGGACTCGATCACAAACAGGTCGCGCGCGGTGATGATGCGGGCATCGGCCGGCACCATGTCGCCGGCAGAGAGGCGGATCACATCGCCGGGGACGAGCTCGTCGAAGGGAATCTCGATGCGCTCGCCGCCGCGCAGGGCACAGCAGGTGTTGGAGACCAGGTCCTTGAGGGCCTCGGCCGCATTGCCGCTGCGGGCCTCCTGGATAAACTTCATGCCGCCCGATACCAGCAGCATGATGCCGATAACGATGACCGTGGAGGGGTCGCGCTGGGGCTCGGGCACGGCGAGCACGTCGATGTAGAGCGAGACCAGTGCGAGGGCGGCGAGGATGCCAGCGAAGGGATCGACGAACGCGTCGGCGATGCGGCGGGCGAGCGTCTTGGTCGGCGCTTCGATGGTGTTGGGGCCGACGGCGCTCAGGCGCTCGGCGGCGCGCTCGGCGGTGAGGCCGTTTGCCGTGGCGTCAAGCAGTACGAGAGTGTCCTCAGCACAATGGGTGGCGGCGAATATGGTGTTCTTGGGCAGGCCGGCGTGGGCGGCAGGGCGCGCCGTGCGGCGGCGCTTGGAGATAGCTTCGAGTACCGTAGCGGTTTTGAGCATCAGCATAGGGTCCTCCTTGTTGAAGGGAGTTAGCGTACGTGTCGTATTTGCTTCAAAAAACCTAGATGTCGCTCACGTCAAGCTCGCGAACCGCCACAAAGGGGACAGGCACCTTTGTGGCGGTTTTGACGATCGGTTCGTGACGCTTATGCGAATACGGAATCCTCGCGGCGTGCCGAGGGCGACATGCAGGTTTTTCGACTATGACTGCCTTCCATGGCACACCTCCTTATGGACGGGCGCAGCGCGCTTTGGGTATCTCGTACCCGTTTTAATCCGCCCGTATTCTTGATGAGGGGGTTTGTCGTGTCAACCCCTTTGTTTGGAAAACCATTGCCCCTGACAAAGCCTTTACAGAATGCCGAGGCCCCAAAGCGCGCCCGCAACGCGCCCTGCCTGCGCTAAACTGGAAGGCACGTACGCGATTACGAGAGGAGCCCGCATGGAGGCTTACAAGCAAGAGTTCATCAAGTTCATGGTCGAGTCCGACGTTCTTAAGTTCGGTAGCTTTACGCTCAAGAGTGGCCGTCAGTCCCCGTTCTTTATGAACGCTGGCGCTTACGTGACGGGCTATCAGCTCAAGAAGCTGGGCGAGTATTACGCCCAGGCCATCCACGATAACTTTGGCGACGACTTCGATGTGCTGTTTGGACCGGCCTACAAGGGTATTCCGCTGGCCGTCGTGACCGCAATTGCCTACCACGAGCTGTACGGCAAGGAGGTCAAGTACTGCTGCGACCGCAAGGAGGCCAAGGACCACGGCGCCGATAAGGGCAACCTGCTGGGCTATGAGCCCCAGGACGGCGACCGCGTGGTCATGGTCGAGGACGTCACCACCAGCGGTAAGTCCATCGACGAGACCTATCCCAAGGTTAAGGCTGCTGCCGATGTCGAGATCAAGGGCCTCATCGTGTCCCTCAACCGCATGGAGGTCGGCAAGGGTGGCGTGACCACCGCGCAGAAGGAGATCGAGGCCAAGTACGGTTTCCCCGTCGCGAGCATCGTTTCCATGGCCGAGGTCGTCGAGACCCTCTACAACCACGAGATCGACGGTAAGGTCGTCATCGATGACGAGCTCAAGGCCGCCATCGACGCCTACTACGAGCAGTACGGAGCTCGGGAGTAGGTAGTTACGCGGGTTTACCAACCCGCGTAACCAGTTGACGCTGCAAACCCGCCAGAGCGGCAATCTGCCTTTCA
>NZ_QRLS01000020.1:0-32789 GCF_003472325.1 Collinsella sp. AM12-1 | reverse complement strand
CGAACCTTAATTTCAAAGTCCAAGAAATGGGATGCAGTTCATTTGCACCACCTTGGTACAGATTGACCTGTCCCCCTTGCTCTAAATCGGGTATAAAGGCGTGCAGCATATCGAACGAAAGGCAATTTGCATGAATGACTTTATGAAGGGCCGCAATGGCGCCGATGAGCTCACCATCGTTATGGGCTTTGTCGGCATCGTCATCGCGATGATCGGATCGATAGCCCATATCCAGTGGCTCAGCTGGATTGCCATCGCCGTAATCGTGATTGGCGTGCTGCGCGGCCTGTCCAAAAACATCGACGCACGTCGCAAGGAAAACGCGGCCTTTGTCGCCGCGACCGCTAACGTCCCCGGCCTGGGCAAGTTCGTAGCGAGCTTGGGTAGCGGCGCCGCGGCTGCCAACGCCTCGCGCACGGCCGGTACCAGCAAGGAAGACTTTGAGCGTGCCAAGCGCACGGCCAAGAAGATGTGGAAGGGTCGCAAGACCACAGCATACCTCAAGTGCCCCAACTGCGGCCAGATGCTCTCCGTCCCCAAGGGCAAAGGCAAGATCCGCGTCACCTGCCCCAAGTGCCACGCCAAGATGGAAACCCGCTCCTAACGCCCGCACGCGGGACAAATTAATCAGGTTTGTTTGTCCCAAATCTTAAGTATTTGTTCGATAAAAAAGCCGAGGCCTCGTGTTGAGACCTCAGCTTTTTGCATGCGGCAACGGAGCTGCCCCTTTGTCACATCTACGCCACACCGTCGCGGGCAAGCTCCTCGGCCAACGCCTCGGCAGGCATGGCCATAATCGCGTCGAGCTCGGCGTCCACCTCGGGAATACGCTTCACCTTGAGCTTGCGTACCAAATCACCGCGACACATCACATGCGTCGGCTCACGCAGAGTGCACAGGTCATCGAGCGGATTCTTGCGCGTCACCAGGATATCGGCGGCCTTGCCGCACTCGATCGTACCGGTCTCGCCGCCCAGCCCCAGCAGCTCGGCGTTGACTTGCGTAGCCGTATGCAGCGCGAAGGCGTTGCTCACACCGACATACTTGGCAAAATAGGCCACCTCACGCCACATGTCGTACTGCGTCACGAACGGGCAGCTTGAGTCCGTGCCCAGGCCCACCTTAATGCCAGCTTCCAGCGCGGCACGGGCGCTCTCGATGATGCCCGAGCACACGATGTCGCCGTTCTTCTTTTGTGTATCGGTCGAATGGGTCTTTTCCGGGTCGAGCAATACAAACGGCAGCGCCGGGCTGATCGTGCAGGTCACGCTCGGCGCGCGTCCCTCGAGCTGTGTGCCCGCGGCGCCGCGATACAGCTCCAGGATCTCGGGCGTCATCGGGGCACCGTGCTCGATCGTGTCGACCCCGGCCTCAAGCGCGGCCTTCACGCCCTCGGTGCTCTCGACATGAGCCATAACCGGCAGGCCCACCTCGTGCGCCGCCTTGCACGCCGCCGCGGCAACATCGATCGGCATGCGCAGCACGCCCGGCTCGCCAACTTCGGTCGCGTCGAACACGCCACCCGTCACGAACAACTTGATGACGTCGGCACCACGAGCGTACAAGTCGCGCACCTGTTCGGCCGCCTCGTCGGGCGTATTGGCGACCTGCGCGAACAGCCCCGCGCCGTGGCCACCCGGCACTGTAACGCCCGTTCCCGGCGCTACCAGACGCGGACCCTGATACTTGCCGGCATCGATAGCATCGCGCACGGCGATGTCGGCAAACAGCGGGTCACCCGCACCGCGCACCGTAGTCACGCCGCTTGCCAGCTGCTGTTGGGCGCTGCCTTTGAGGATGTGGCGAACGATGGCGCGGCCCACGGGATTGTCGAGCTTCTTCATCAGCGCGCCCGCATCACCCGCCGAGACCGGCTTGCCCGAACCGCACAGATGCACGTGCATATTGATGAGGCCCGGCATGAGATACGCCCCTGCCAGGTCGATGACCTCGGCCCCCGCTGGAGCTTGGGCCACAGCGCTCGGTCCCATCCAGGTGATGATGCCACGCTCGACGACCACGGCCATATCGGGCTGCGGCTCCATATGCTCCGAACCATCCAGAACGGTCGCATTGATAAACAATGTGGGACGATCGGCAGATGCCATATCGAGCTCCTCCCTCACGAGCAACTTGAACATTTGTCCATTATCACCCAGTGCGGCAGGGTTGCTGCGGACATATCGGTTAACGGAGAAAGGATGAGACACGGAGAACGGAATGCATTGCAGTCCCATCCCAGCGACATCCGGGAAATGTCTAGATCTGTAACAGGTAGACCGGGTTTTAGCAGCCAGATGTTACAGATCGAGATCTTTCGGCACCGCGTCCAACCTTTGTCTCAATCTGTAACAAGTAGACAGGTTTTCGGCCTCTAGATGTTACAGATCGAGATATTTTAGCGGCAGCCAACCTTCTGTCTCGATCTGTAACAGTTGCGAGGCCAAACGGCCCCTTGTTGTTACAGATCGAGACAAACTCGGCAGGAACAACCACATCCGCGTCAGTTACACCCCTCAGCGCCCATACCACTGCCGCCTCCACTGCTCAGCCAAATCGGCCCACTGCGGAATGCCCGCCAGTCTCATCTTTTCAGCCAGCTTCCCCGGATTCTTGAGCTCATCAAACGTAAACCTCAGCACCTTATGTTCGAGCATCGTCAGATGAGACTCTCGCTGACGTTCTGCCACGAACGGGTCGACCGACTCCCGACCCTCGTCGTTCTGTAAGGCATACTTTCCCTTTCCATCGAGCTCGCCAATCACGCACGTCCCGTCCTCGAGCCTCCAGAAATAATCAACGCGAAACACTTGGCTCGAATCAAGCGGGTCACGAAACTCCACCTGCAACTCTGGCACCGGAAAACCGTATGCAATAAAGAATGCCCGGAACCGAGACTCGCCACCGTTTTCGGACAGCCCGTCCGCATGCGACGCAATCACCTGAGCTCTGCGATATCCGCGTCTGCCCTCGCAATCGGCCTGGAGCCGTTCGCAGAGGTCGTCGCGCGATATGCCCTTCGCCCGCAGCGCAGAATCGGCGATCGCCAGACCATACGAAAACGGCGCACGCAGCAGACAGTCCTTCACCGTGCGCCAAAACGGCGTCACTCGCACGCCGTCGACGCGCTCAAGCGCACCCGCCGCCTGCGGACGCAACAGCCGGCATCCTGCACTCAGCGGCACCGAGCAACCTGTCTTAACAAGAAATCGCGGCCCAAGCAGATCATTTGGCACCTCCAGACCCCACAAAAGTGCCGCGTCGTAACCCCAAAACGCCCAATCGGGATGAAACTCCGCAAGCCCTTTGATGGTCCGCAGCGCTCGCTCCGTCGGCGTCAACGCATCCCAATCACGCTGAAAACAGAACAGGTGCGACTCAGGCTCCGCGATATCGTCGGTTCCCACATGGCGCCGCAGCCACATGAGCTCGGCATTGTCGTGCGTCACAAGCAGCACGCCTAGTTCAGCCGCCTCCGTGAGCCTGGCAAGCATCCTATTCCGCGCCAACGTGTTGCGAGCCGTATGCTTGTGTTTGAGAACGGTATTAGACACTTCCATCACCACCACATCGGACAAATGGACCATTGTCACCGTTGCCTCCGCTGATAAACGTCTTGATCTGTAACAGTTAGACGTTCTCCAGGCCCCTAAACGTTACAGATTTAGACAAACCAGCGGCGCCCAGGTATTCGTCTCGATCTGTAACAGGTAGACCGGTTTTTTGTCCCTAAACGTTACAGATCGAGACATAAAGGCAGAAGGCAAGGCAGGCGACAACCGTCCATCCCCTACTCCCATTCCTGTTCGTAGATGTTGAGCGACTTTACGTACCGCCCCTGGGCGCCCATGATGTCGCGGACCAGACGCAAGAAGAAGCTGATGCACGAGGTGTCAAAGCCGTCCTGCAGGTCCTCCGGATGCACCGCACCCGGCCCATCGACCGCCGTATCGCTCAGCCGCGCGATGTCATACAGGTAGAGCTGTCCCGCCGTAAGCCAGACATCGTCGACGCAGGCGAGGCGCACCGCAATCGCGCCGTCACTCCAGTGCTCCTTCTGCACGATATGCGGATCGTAGACATCAAAGCGATGATCGGTGCGTGTGTCCTTCAGCGCAACCATGCCGTTCGCAGGATCCTTGTCCAAAATGCCAAAGCGCGAGAAATACTGCGTGTCGCGTACCTGCTCGAGCCGCTTGAGCGAGGCAGGCGAAAGCGATGCCGGCGGCTCGTCAACATACAGCTCGAGCAGCGTCTTGCCATGGCGATAGGGGCGCTCGAAGAGCAGCCAATCGGTAAATGCCATGTTGTAGGCCATGATTTCGTTTTGCGAAGGCTCGGTGCAATAGCTGAGCCACGGGTCGACAATGATCTCGAACTGTTCGCGCGCCGGCTCCAAAAACTGGAACTTCCGCAGCATCCAAAAATGGGCCATGTCGGCAATATCGTTGCCGACGGCTTCGGCTAGCTCTGCTCTGTCAAAAGCGTGGTCAGTCATGGCATCCTCCTCAAACTGATGGACCTCAATTTGAGCTTACGAGGAAGGTGGGCAGCCACGACCAGCGCGGGCAAAATAGGCCTCCGACTGCAAACCAGATACTGACCAAACACTTGACGAAAAGCTTGATCGAAAATGCGCACCGCAACAAAACCGCAGGTAGACATAGACGGCCAACCCGCCCTTTTGAGCCAGATGCCCGCAGCCACCACAGAAACAACAGGTGACCACAGCCCGAGAAGTCGACAAATGAACATCCGTACGTCGACAAACGAGCAAACTGCTCGCAAATCCGCAAGGAGTGTCCCCGAGTGCCGACAGAAAAGGAACGTCCCTAACTGCCGGCACTTAGGCGGCACTTAGGGACGTTCCTTTTGTGCCGGCCGTTGGGGACAGCCCTTGACGATTCAGCTGTGGGCAGCAGCCTTACAGCGCCAGCGCGTCGGCGACTTCGGCAGCGCAGGCCAAGGCGTCGGCCATAGCGTTCACCACGAGCGAGCTGCCGTTGCGAGCGTCACCGGCAACATACACCGGCGCGGCATCCGCGGCGACGCCCTCCGTGCGAGCCGCGAGATGCGAGCCCTCGGCAGCCATCACCGGCAGCGGACGACCAGCGATGGCAACAGGCACGCTCACCGCATCGAACACGCCGTGCTCCGGACCCGTAAAGCCGCAGGCAATGAGCACCAGCTGCGCCGGCACCTCGTGCTCGGAGCCCGCGATGCGCTCGGGCTTTCCCGCCGACCAGTCCAGATCGACCACGCGCAGACCCGCAGCCGCACCCTTCTTGTCCAACAGCACCTCGAGCGTATCCACGCCCCAGGCACGCATCTCACCACCCATCGCAGCGATAGCCTCCTGCTGGCCGTAGTCGGTCTTCTTAACGTTGGGCCACTGCGGCCAGGGGTTGCTCGCCGCGCGCTTATCGGGCGCAGCCGGCAAGAACTCAAACTGGCGCACGCTGCGCGCGCCCTGACGCACCGCGGTACCCACGCAGTCGTTGCCGGTATCGCCACCGCCAATGACCACGACGTCCAGGCCGCGTGCGTTCACCGCGGGCTTGCCGCCATCGAGCACCGAGACGGTCGAAGCCGTCAGGTAGTCCACGGCATACACCACGCCCGGGGCATCAATGTTCGCAGCCGAAAGTCCACGCGGAGCACGGGCGCCGGCAGCCACCACGGCGGCGTCAAAGTCGTCGAGCCTGGCGGTAACCTTGGGATCGCTCACGTCGGCGCCCAGCTCGAACACAATACCCAGCTCGCGCATGAGCGCCACACGACGCTCAACCACAGACTTCTCGAGCTTCATGTTGGGAATGCCGTACATGAGTAGGCCGCCGGGGCGGTCGTCGCGCTCAAACACCGTCACGCGGGCACCGCGACGTGCAAGCTCCCATGCTGCCACCAGGCCAGCCGGGCCGGAACCAACCACGGCGACCGAGGGCGCGTCCTCCCCTGCCGGCTCAAAGCGACGTGGGCCGCCGTTGGCCCACTCATGGTCGCTGATCGCACGCTCGTTATCGTGAATCGTCGTGGGTTGGCCGTCGACCGAGCCCAGGTTGCACGCGGCCTCGCACAGTGCCGGGCACACGCGGCTCGTGAACTCAGGCATGGGCGAGGTGAGCGACAGGCGCTCGGCAGCCTCAACCCAGCGGCCGCGGTACACCAGCTCGTTCCACTCGGGAATCAAGTTGTGCAGCGGGCAGCCGCTCGGACGTGCCTTGCCAAAGCTCGCGCCCATCTGGCAAAACGCCACGCCGCACATCATGCAGCGGCTCGCCTGGGCGCGACGTGCGTCGTCATCGAGCTCCACATACAGGGGATCAAAATCATGACTGCGCTCCTCCACGGGACGCAGCTCGTGGGTCACGCGATCGATATCAAGAAAAGCACCGGGCTTATCCATGGCACTTACGCCTCCTTCTTGGTCGAAGCAACAGGGCTGGCAGCCACGGACGCAGCACCCGCAGCACCGCCCGCAATATCGAAGCGAGCGACATCCGCGGCGCTCGCGCGACCGGTCACAATGTCAAACGCCAGCTCCTCTGCCTGCGCATGCGTCTTACCGGCAGCCTCGCTCGCAGCGACAATCGCCAGCACACGCTCGTACTCGGTCGGAATGACCTTCACAAAGTGCTTGCTCATCGTCTCAAAGCTGTAGAGCAGCTTGATGCCGCGCGGGCTCTGCGTCGCGTCCACGTGCTCCTGGATGAGCTCGCGAATCTGCGCCAGCTCGCCGGCAGTCGGGGCCTTGAGCTCAACGCTCTCGTGGTTCACGCGGGCATCGAGCGTGCCGTACTGGTCAAAAACATAAGCCACGCCACCCGTCATGCCGGCAGCGAAGTTCTGCCCGACCTCGCCCAGGATGAGCGCCAGGCCACCCGTCATGTACTCGCAACCGTGGTTGCCGCAACCCTCGACCACCACGGTGGCACCGGAGTTGCGTACGCCAAAGCGCTGGCCGGCCAGGCCGTTGATGAAGCCACGGCCGCTCGTGGCGCCAAAGAACGCAACGTTGCCCACGATGATGTTCTCGTCGAACTTGTAGGTCGCATGCGGATTGGGGCGCACCGACACCTCGCCGCCCGAAAGGCCCTTGCCAAAGTAGTCGTTGGCGTCGCCGCACACGTTGAGCGTAATGCCGCGCGGCAGGAACGCGCCAAAACTCTGACCGGCTGAACCATCGCAATCGATGGTAATGGAGCCGGCGGGCAGGCCCTCGGGATGCGCCTTGGTCACCGCGTTGCCCAAGATGGTGCCGACGCAGCGGTTGACGTTGGCGATATCGGCGCGGAAGCGTATCGGACGCAGGTGCGCACGGGCATCGGCCGTATAGGGCACAAACAACGTGGAGTCGAGCGTCTTGTCGAGCTCGCTGTCGGCAGCCATCTGCGGCAGGAAGTGACGACCGTCGGCACCCGGAATATGGGCACCAAACTCACAGGTCGCGCTCGCCAGCACGGGCGACAGATCCAGCAGGTTAGCCTTGCGGTTCCCCGGGACCTCGATCTGGCGCAAGCACTCGGGATGGCCGACCATCTCGTCGACGGTGCGGAAGCCCAGGCTCGCCATGACCTCGCGCAGTTGCTCGGCAACAAAGAGCATAAAGTGCTCGACGTGCTCTGGCTTGCCGCGGAAGCCGCG
Organism: Collinsella sp. AM12-1; assembly: GCF_003472325.1. Classification (NCBI taxonomy): domain Bacteria; kingdom Bacillati; phylum Actinomycetota; class Coriobacteriia; order Coriobacteriales; family Coriobacteriaceae; genus Collinsella; species Collinsella sp. AM12-1. The sequence goes on along the minus strand of NZ_QRLS01000020.1, from coordinate 25,145 downwards.
ACGCAGGCGGCAGTTTTGCGTAGCGATGCCGGCGGGGCAGGTATCCTGCTGGCAGTCGCGCTGCATGAGGCAGCCCATCGAGATGAGCGGCATGGTCGCAAAGCCAAACTCCTCGGCGCCCAACAGGCAGGCGACAGCAACATCGGTGCCGTCCATGAGCTTGCCGTCGGCCTCGAGCACCACGCGCGAGCGCAGGCCGTTTTGCAGCAGCGTCTGCTGAGCCTCGGCAAGGCCAAGCTCCAGCGGCAGACCGGCGTGCCAGATCGAATCGCGCGCAGCGGCACCCGAGCCGCCATTGTGGCCGCTGATCAAAATCTTGTCGGCAGCACCCTTGGCAACACCAGTGGCGATGGTGCCGACACCAGCCTCGCTGACCAGCTTGACCGACACGCGCGCACCGGGGTTGGCGTTCTTAAGGTCGAAGATCAGCTCGGCCAGGTCCTCAATGGAGTAGATGTCGTGATGCGGCGGAGGCGAGATCAGGCCGATGCCGGGCGTGGACTGACGGACCTCGGCAATCCAGGGGTAGACCTTCTTGCCGGGCAGGTGGCCACCCTCGCCGGGCTTGGCGCCCTGGGCCATCTTGATCTGAATCTCGAAGGCGCTGCACAGGTAGCGGCTCGTCACGCCAAAGCGCGCACTTGCCACCTGCTTGATCGCGGAGTTCTTGGAGTCACCGTTAGCCAGCGGGGTCTCGCGACGCGGATCCTCACCGCCCTCGCCCGAGTTGGAACGGCCGTGCAGGCGGTTCATGGCGATGGCCATGCACTCGTGTGCTTCCTTGCTGATGGAGCCGTACGACATGGCGCCGGTGTTAAAGCGGCGGACGATGTTGAGCGCGGACTCGACCTCGTCGAGCGAAACCGGCGTGCGGCCGCTGGCATCAAAGTCGAGCAAGTCGCGCAGACGCACGGTACGGCCGGTGCGGTGCAGGCGGGCGCTGTACTCCTTAAAGGTGTCGTAGCTGTCCTCACGGCAGGCGGTCTGCAGCAGGTAGACGGTCTGGGGGTCGATGAGGTGTTCCTCGCCGCCGAGCGGGCGCCACTTGGTCAGGCCCAGCGTGGGCAGCTGATCGGGAGCCGGGCTCTTAAGGATAGCGAGCGCGGCGTCGTAGCGCTCGTTTTGCTCGCGTTCAACGTCCTCGACACCCATACCGCCCACACGGCTCACCGTGCCGGCAAAGTACGCGTTGACGAACTCCGGCGTAAAGCCCACGGCTTCGAAGATCTGCGCCGAATGGTAGCTCTGCACCGTGGAGATGCCCATCTTGGACATGATGGAGACGATGCCGGCGGTCGCAGCCTTGTTGTAGTTGGCGATGCCCTGCTCGGCCGTCACGTCCAGGTCGCCGCGTGCCGCCAGATCGCGGATGCACGCATGTGCGTTGTACGGATAGATGCCGCTCGCGGAGTAGCCCACCAGTGCCGCAAAGTCGTGCGGGGACACGGCGTCACCGCACTCCACCACGATGTCGGCAAAAGTACGAACGCCGGCGCGGATCAGGTGGTTGTGCACGCAGCCCACGGCGAGCAGCGACGGCACGGGCACCTCGCCCGCAGCGGCACGATCGCTCAACACCACAATGTTCACGCCGTCGCGGACCGCAGCCTCAACGTCCTCGGCAAGCTGTTTGAGCGCAGCCTGCAGCGCGCCCTCGCCGGCATCGCGGCGGTAGACGGCACGGAAACGACGGGTCTTAAAGCCAACACGGTCGATGGCACAGATATGCTCGAACTCTTCCTCGTTGAGCAATGGGCGCTCCAAGCGCACCAGCTGACAGGCCGTGCGGGAATCCTCGAGCAGGTTGCCGTGGTTGCCCAGGTAGAGCGTGGTCGAAGTCACCATGTGCTCGCGCAGGGCATCGATCGGAGGATTCGTGACCTGAGCGAACAGCTGATAGAAGTAGTCAAAGAACGAACGCGTCTTCTTGGACAGGCAGGCCAACGGCGCATCGATACCCATCGAGGCGAGCGGGGCCTTGCCCTGCTGGGCCATGGGGCGCACGACCTCGTCAACATCATCCCAGTGATAGCCGAGCTTGGCCATGCGCACGGCGGCGGGCACCTCGGCATCCTCGGCGGGCGCGGGCGCGGCGGGCTCATCGAGCGCGTCGACGGTCAGTGTCTCCTCGGCAATCCAGTCGCGGTAGGGCTTCTCCTTGGCATAGCGGGCGCGCAGCTCGTCGTTGTAGATCACGCGGCCGCGGGCAAAATCGACCTCGAGCATCTGGCCCGGTCCCAGGCAGCCGCTCGTCAGGATGTTCTCGGGGCTCACCTCGATGGTGCCCACCTCGCTTGCCAGCATAAAGCGGCCATCGCGCGTCACGTAGTAGCGGGCGGGGCGCAAGCCGTTGCGGTCGAGGGCGGCGCCCAGCGTGCGACCGTCGGTAAAGGCGATGGCCGCCGGGCCGTCCCAGGGCTCCATGAGCATGGACTGGTAAGCGTCGTAGGCGCGGCGCTCCTCACTCAGGCTATCGTTGTGGTCCCACGGCTCGGGCAGCAACATGGACGCGGCACGCGTGAGCGGGCGACCGTTCATGACCAAGAATTCGAGCACGTTGTCCAGAATCGCGGAGTCGGAACCCTCGCGGTTGATGATGGGCATCACGCGCTCAAGATCGTGCTGCAGCACGGGGCTGTACAGGTTGGGTTCGCGGGCGCGAATCCAGTTGACGTTGCCCTTGAGGGTGTTGATCTCGCCGTTATGGATGATAAAGCGGTTGGGGTGCGCACGCTCCCAGCTGGGCGTGGTGTTGGTGGAGTAGCGCGAGTGGACGAGCGCCACGGCCGTTTTGACGGCGGCGTCGTTGAGGTCGATGAAGAAGCGGCGCATCTGCGTGGCGACCAGCATGCCCTTGTACACGATGGTGCGCGAGCTCATGGAGCACACGTAGAAGATCTTGTCTCGCAGGGCAAACTCGGCATCGGCCTTCTTTTCGATGGTGCGGCGGCACACGTACAGACGACGCTCAAAGGCATCGCCGGCGGGCGTGTCGTCCGGACGGCCCAGGAAGGCCTGCAGGATAGTGGGCATGCAGGCGCGGGCCGTCTCGCCCAGGTCGTGCGGGTCGACGGGCACCTCGCGCCAAAAGAGCAGCGGCACGCCGGCCTCGGCACAGCCCTCCTCAAACACGCGGCGGGCATCCTCTACGCCCTTGTCGTCCTGCGGGAAGAACAGCATGGCCACGCCATAGTCGCCCTCTGCCGGCAGAATCTGACCGCACTTTTGAGCCTCTTTACGGAAAAAGTGATGCGGAACCTGGAACAGGATGCCGGCGCCGTCGCCGGTGTTCTTCTCGAGTCCCGTACCGCCGCGGTGCTCCAAGTTGACCAGAATGGACAGCGCGTCGTCCAGAATCTGGTGATGGCGCTCACCGTTGATATCGGCAAGCGCGCCGATGCCACATGCATCGTGGTCGAATTCGGGGCGATAAAGGCCCTGCTGCTGAGCGGAATCTGCCTGCATCGCGATCCTCCCCTAGATATTTAGACAGTCAGTTGAATAGGCATACTAGGAGCATCGCCGACCCGTTGTGTTTCCCACCCGTTTCGAAACAATCGCGTAACGCACGCCCTACGAGTGGACACCGCCGACCTCAAGGGCGACAACATAGGCCCCAAGTTCGGCCTGTTAGCTCACCACTTCAAACATCTCAATCTGTAACACGAAGGCCCAATTACGACGACTAACTGTTACAGATTGAGATGTTTTCGAGAGACAGTTCCGAATGTCTCGATCTGTAACACAAAGGGCCGGTTTTGGCGGCAAACTGTTACAGATCGAGACATTCCATAGGACCATTTCTTCCTGTCTCGATCTGTAACACCTAGGCCCAATTTCCATCCCTCGTTGTTACAGATCGAGACATTTCGGCAGCCCCCTTTCACCATCCCATTCAAATACAACAATTTTGTTAGTCTTGGTTAACTTTTAAGCTTAAAACGGGTATCCTTTGCGGCGTCAAGCAAACGACACGCACACCGTGCCAGATCAAGGAGGCCCCTATGGCGCACCAAGCAGACCAGCAGACGATGCAACTCGTCCTTATCCGTCACGGAGAGTCCGAGTGGAACAAGCTCAACCTGTTCACCGGCTGGACCGATGTTGAGCTCACCGACACGGGCCGCGAAGAAGCCGCAGCAGGCGGTCGAGCCCTCAAAGAAGCGGGCTTCGACTTCGGCGTCTGCTACACCTCGCGTCTCAAGCGCGCAATTCACACCCTCGACATCGTGCTCGGCCAAATGGATCGCGAGTGGTTGCCCGTCATCAAATCCTGGAAGCTCAACGAGCGCCACTACGGAGCGTTGCAGGGTCTCAACAAGGCCGATGCCGCAGCGGAGCACGGCGACGAGCAGGTGCTCATCTGGCGCCGCTCCTTCGATGTCTGCCCGCCGGCACTCGAGCCGGACGACGCGCGCGATCCCCACACCCAGGAGCAATACCGTGATGTCGCGCCCGATCAGCTGCCCTATACCGAGTGCCTCAAGGACACGATCGCCCGCGCCTGGCCTTATTTCGAAGACGAGATTCGCCCCCAGATGCTCGCCGGCAAGCGCGTACTCATCGCCGCACACGGCAACTCCCTGCGCTCACTCGTCATGAAGCTCGAGCACCTCACGCCCGAGGAGATCCTCAAGGTCAACATCCCCACCGGCGTGCCGCTCGTCTACACCTTCGACACCGATTTCAACGTCCTCGACAAGCGCTACATCGGCGACCCGGCGACCATCGCCGCCAAGATCGACGCCGTGGCCAATCAGGGCAAAGCGCACAAGTAGCCCCAACCCAAATCCGACGCGTGGCGCCGCACGACCCAGATGCGACGTCACGCCGCCCATACGCAGGAGCGCACCATGCTCAACCATCTCAAACAGCACTTTGGCTCCCGACGCACCGGTGGTCACGGAGGCCTAGACATTGCGCGGCATATCGGCCCCGGGCTGCTCGTGACCGTCGGCTTTATCGACCCGGGCAACTGGGCCTCCAATATGGCCGCGGGCTCGCAGTTTGGCTACGCGCTGCTGTGGATCGTCACGCTGTCCACGATTATGCTCATCGTGCTGCAGCACAACGCGGCGCACTTGGGCATCGCCACGGGCGCCTGCCTTGCCGAGGCCACGACCCGCTTTCTCCCCCGCATCGTGGGACGCGCGGTGCTCGGCAGCGCCTATCTCGCGACCATCGCCACCGCCATGGCCGAAGTCCTGGGCGGCGCGATTGCCCTTCAAATGCTCTTTGGGCTGCCCGTGCGTGCGGGCTGCGTCATCGTGGCGGCAGTATCGATGGCGATGCTCATGACGAACTCCTACAAGCGAGCCGAACGCTGGATCATCGCCTTCGTAGGCGTGGTAGGACTCTCGTTTTTGGCCGAGCTTGCACTAGTCAAGGTCGACTGGCCGCAAGCCGCCGCAAGCTGGATCACGCCCAGTATGCCCACTGGCTCTGCCGCGATTATCGTGAGTGTCCTGGGTGCGGTCGTTATGCCACACAACCTTTTTCTGCACTCCGAGGTCATCCAATCCATGCACTTCGAAGGCCAAGGCGAGCAGGTTATCGAAGAGCGTCTGCGCTACGAGCTCTTCGACACGCTCTTTTCGATGGGCGTGGGCTGGGCAATCAACTCGGCCATGGTCATCCTGGCCGCAACGACCTTCTTTGCGCACGGCATGGTCGTAGACGACCTCGCCGTCGCAGCGGCCACGCTCTCCCCCATTCTGGGCCCGGCGAGCTCGACCATCTTTGCGGTAGCGCTGCTGTTCGCGGGACTATCGAGCAGCGTGACAGCGGGCATGGCGGCGGGGACCATCACTGCGGGCATGTTCGACGAGGAATACGATATCCACGACCGACATTCCTCGATCGGGGTGGCGGCCTGTTTCGTCGGCGCAGTGACGGCGTGCCTGGTCGTCCCAAATCCTTTTGAAGGTCTCATCTGGAGTCAGGCACTGCTGTCGCTTCAGCTACCGATTACGGTCTTTGTGCTCATACGGCTCACCAGTTCACCCCGCGTCATGGGCAAATACGCCAATTCGCGTCCACTCAACGCGCTGCTCGTAGGGATCGGTGCCATCGTGACGATTCTCGATGTCGTGTTGTTGACAGGGATGTAATGGGGCGGGGCACCTACTCAGGCAAACGTCTCGATCTGTAACATCTAGACCCGCTTTCGATGTCTAGATGTTACAGATTGAGATCTTCTGCCGGACGGTTTTGGTTTGTCTCGATATGTAACAAGTGGGCCCAATTTCCACCGTTAGATGTTACAGATTGAGACAAAAGGTCGGCCGGACTCACAACAGACAGGATCGGCCAACAGCAACCGTGATCCCTTGGGGGCGGAGGAAAAGGGCCCCGGCCGAGAATTCGACCGAGGCCCTTGAACAGAGCTATGTTCGGCTTTCGCCGTGTGTCTGCGAGCTACTCCTCGACGAGCTCAAACTGATCGGGACCGACGCCGCACACCGGGCACACATAATCCTCGGGCAGCTCGGGCGTATCGACCTCAACCTCGTAACCGCAAACGACGCACACGAACTTATACGTCTTCTTCTCCTCAGCCATGATGTTCTCCTCTCAAACGCGACTGGTGATGTACTTCATTTATCAGTATAGATTCTCAATAATATAATGCAAGTATTTTTAAAACATTTCTAGCCTTGATACGAGGACGCCTTCGGAGGCGTCTTGCCCTTCAGGACCTTATGGTAGTAATCGTAGGTGAGCGGCGTCTCGTCACTCAAGCGCTCGGCATCCTCGACCTCGCCGATAAACAGTAGATGCGTGCCAACATCCACAGTGTCGATCAAATGGCAGCTAAACAGGGCCGCCGCGTGCTCGGGCACATAGGGCATGCCCAGAGCCGTCTCGCGGGCCTCGTATTTGGCAAACTTGTCATAATCGCTGCTGGTGCGGAACCCAAAGTTACCGATGTAGAGCATATCGGCGGTCTGATCGATCACGGTCAGCGCGAACGCTTTGGCCGAAGCGATGACGCCCGAGGTGACGTTGTCCTTGTTCACGGCAACCGAAATGCGCGGCGGCATGGACGTCACCTGCACCGCAGTGTTGATGACGCAGCCGGCGCGCAGCCCGTCTGCCGCGGCGCTCACCACGTACAGACCGCTCGGCATGGTAAAGTACGCAGTTTTGTCCATAACAATCACTCCCCTAACGCGGGTTGGAACCTCATGGATGTATGTACCCACAAAAAAAGGCGGCGCCCACAACGGACACCACCTTTGAGACATATGTGTCAAAACAGTATAAGCAAGATGAGAGGCCCGCAGTTGCGGTGAAATAAGGACTGAATAGCCCCTCAAACAGGCAAAACAGTCCGTATTCCACCGCAACTTATACAGAACGCCTAGCGATTGCGCTCCTTGAGGGCGCGGTCGATCTCGCGCTGGACATCGCGCTTGGCCATATCCTCGCGCTTGTCGTAAAGCTTCTTGCCGCGGCCTAGGCCCAGCAGCAGCTTTACGCGGCCGTCGGTATTAAAGTAGAGCTCCAGCGGCACCAGCGCATAGCCGCGGTTGCGAAGTTTGCCGTCAAGAAAGTCGATCTCCTTGCGGTGCAGCAGCAGACGGCGCCGACGGTCGGGATCGCGATTCCACACGCCACCATGGCTATAAGGGTGGATATGCAGGCCGACGAGCCAGCACTCCCCACCACGAATCAGCGCGAAGGTATCGGTAATCTGGCACGCGCGCTCGCGAATCGACTTGACCTCGGTACCGCTCAGCTCAATACCGCACTCAAACGTCTCATCGATAAAGTACTCGTGATGTGCCGAGCGATTCTTGGAAATGAGCTTGCGCTCGCGCTTACTGGGCATCGCCGGCCTCCTTGACGTCGTCGGCGTTTGAGCCCGCAGCCTCGCGCTTTGCCTTGCGCTCGGCGTTAAGCTCGGCGTCGCTCTCGCGCACCAGTTTGATAATCGCCGCGCAGGCCTCCTCGCCCACCAAATCACGAGCGCGCACCGTCAGGCGCGTCGCCTCCTGCTTGTCGCCGTCGCTTGCAGCATCGGTCGCACACATGATCAGGCAGATGGCAATCTCGGCCGAAGGCGAAGTCGGCACGCCTTGCAGGGCGAGCTCACCCATCACATGGTCGTCACTCTCGTCCGCGGCATCCGGATAGGTGGTATGGATCTTGTTGAGCAGGCGCGTCGTATGCGCATCATTGGGCGCCAGGCGCAGCGCCAGACGCGCGCAGCCCACGGCTGCCGAAATGTTCTCGGTCTCGGGCTCCAAGAAGTACTGACCCAAGTTGGTGTAGGCACGTGCGGCGCACTTACCGTCGCTCGCGCGCTCCAGCACCGAGAACGAGAGCGATGCCCACTCCTGCTTGTCCTCGAGCGCGCGGAACAGCTCGGCCAAGTCCAAGCGATAGTTGCAGTTCATGGGATCCCAACGCACGGCCTGCATCAGGGCATTCCGAGCACTCACATAATCCTGCTGGCGAATGTAGGCAAACGCCATGTCGGAGTACAGGCGGTCAAAGGGAACCTCGACCTGCACCAGCTCGCGCGGATCCTTCTCCACGCGGCGATAGGCCAGGCGCTCAAACTTGCTGTCGAAGCTAAAGTACTGGCGCTTCTCCTCCGTCTTGCACTCAGCGTCGATATACTCCTCGGCGAGCTCCACCAGACGCTCAAGCAGCGGCGTCGCCGTAGCCAGGTCGCCCTGCGCCAGATAGTTCTCGGCATACGTGATGTCTTCCAAGCTGATAGGCAGGTCCATGACAACTCCTCGGTCCGGGCGGCAGACTCAACGCGCGCCTTAAATATCGGTCAATACACAAAACCCGGGTCTCTTACGAGGCCCGGGCGTTCAATTTTGGTAGCCCGTACCAGATTCGAACTGGTGATCTCCGCCTTGAGAGGGCGGCGTCCTAAACCGCTAGACGAACGGGCCATATGTAGCAAATGCAATGGCTGGGATGGAGGGAGTCGAACCCCCATTGACGGAACCAGAATCCGCTGTCCTGCCATTAGACGACATCCCAATGACTGCATCGCTGCGCTCGGCTGTGCCTTTGCGCAAGAAAGAAATATACGGGAAGTCCCGCCGTGACGCAAGCCCTAATTTTGACTTTTTTGAAATTCAGTCAAATACGGCCGACACGTGAAGGACCTGTGAAGTCGACCGCTGCACACGAAGGGCAAAACGCCGCGAGCGGTAGCCGTCAACCGTTGGCAGATTCTACCGCGAAAACGATAGCACCAGGCAACACAATCGAAGTATCAATGATCACGTAGATATCGAGGCGCCATGGACGAAGAGCTTGATTACCTATGGGAGACCCTGGGCCTCGAGATCACTGCTGACCTTTGGCCCGAACGGGACAAAATCCATCCCACCCTGCGCCCCGCCATCACGGTGATGCAGGCAAAATACCGCCGTGCATCCTTTTTGATCATGCGGATGTCATGGCACGCGGGACTCCCCGACCTTAAGCGAATCCAGGCAAGCCTCGTCGAGCTGTCCGGTATGCCGACTGTCATATCCGAGGCGCACCTGGAGCAGCGCCAACGCGAGCGACTGCAACAGCAGCGGATTCCCTTTATCTGCCCCGGTGTTCAGGCATATCTGCCCTTTATGGACGAGGAGTACTGGAGCGGCAAGCCCAACAAGCACGTAAAGGTCTACGGTCCGCACGAATGGGCACAGCTCAAGGATTGAGCCGAGCGAGCCCTCCGATGGAAAACACGTCCCACCCCGAGCGCTCAAAACGGGTCGCACTTTCCGCAGCCGCTACAGCAGCGCCTCGGTCCAAGCTGCTTCCCTAAAGCCGGGAATCGCAAAGTCGTCGCCCACCAACAGCGGACGCTTGACCAGCATGCCGTCGGTCGCCAGCAGCTCGTAGCACTCCCGATCCGTCATGCCCGCATCTAGACGCGCCTTCAGGCCCAGCTCTCGATATTTCATGCCCGACGAATTAAAGAAGCGCCGCACCGGCAGTCCCGAACGAGCAATCCAGGTCGCAAGCTCATCAGCCGTGGGATTGTCCAAAACGATATCGCGGTCGATATACTCTACCCCGTGTTCGTCCAGCCATGCCTTGGCCTTCTTACAGGTCGAGCACTTGGGATATTCAACAAACAGTACGGTCATGGGATTTCCTTTCTTAGAGAAAACAGGTGTCCGGAAAACTGCACATCGACGACCACTCGCGATTGCAGCCGTTATTGTAGCCAATGTCGAAGCATAGGCAGTCGCGATGTCTCGTCTTAAGGCTAGCGCCTCGCATGGGCGCCGATCGGCCGAGTCGCATAGCGCACCAACGCCGCTGCCAGCAATACCAACAGCATGGCGGTGACATAGCCCGCAGCATCGAATCCTAAATCGATAACGTCGAAATGCCTGCCGGGAACAAAGATCTTATGTACCTGATCGCCAACGGAGCAGACGGCGCAAAAGAGCAACACGGGCACGCAACGGGAGCATACGCTCCAAGGACGCCTGGAAAAGCAAACCACGACCACCGAGGCGAACAATCCGACGAAGAAAAACTCTACGGTATGGGCAACGCGACGGACGTTCGTGCCCACCCACATGCGAATGGAAGCAAGTCGGCCAGACCGGACATTCGAAGCAGCCGAATCGGTGCCCCCGGTCATCCCGTTCTCGGTCTGAGCTTCACCCGCGACATCGGCAGCCTGAACGCCCGTAGCCTGACCCTCCACCACGCGCGCGGTGGACTCGCTCAGCAACGACGTCTCCACCGCATTTTGCTCCGTCAGCACCCAGATGCCCGCCAGCGTTGCAGCGAACAGAATGATCGCGGTCCATCCGATTATTTGTTTTACGCGCGCCAAGGGCCTACCTCCTTTTTTGAATATCAGCGAGTGTAGCCCCAAATGGCATCGTCACCGTATCAAAATTTGAATCGCAACAGGAAGCGACAAAGCGACGCAAACCCCTACCCCGCCTCGCGCATCCAGCGATCGAACGTCCCCACGCACACGCCCAGGCACTTTGCCGCCTGGCTGCGGGTAATATCGCCCGCCTCATAGCTATCGCGCACCAGCTCAAACTGAGGAGGGCACGGCTTGCGAGGTCGACCGAAACGGACCCCTCGCGCCCGCGCCGCTGCAATCCCCTCCGCCTGGCGCCGATGAATATTCTCGCGCTCCACCTGCGCCACGTAGCTCAGCAGTTGTAGCACAATATCGGCAATCAGGGTATTGGTCACATCCGGCGCGCCGCTGGCCCTGGCGCGCGTGTCAAGCAATGGCATGTCCAACACCACAATGGCAACCCCGAGCTCCTTGGTAATGCGTCGCCATTCCTCAAGAATCTCGGAGTAATTACGGCCAAGCCGGTCGATAGAAAGCACCACCAGCACGTCCCCGTCTCCCAGGATGTGCAGCAGCTCGCGATACCGCGGGCGATCGAAGTCCTTGCCGCTCGCATGGTCGGCATAAATATTCGCCGAGCCCACGCCATAGGCGCCCAGCGCATCCAGCTGCCGATTTAGATTCTGATCGCGCGAACTCACCCGCGCATAACCATACACCGTCGCCATCTCATCCCCGCTTTCTTGTAAACCTGCCAAAAAGGGACAGGTTTATTTTGGTAGGTTTTACCTCTCGAATAGCAGGTAAGCGGGCGGCCGAGCGGACGGCAAGGTAGCTATGATCCAAATGCGGAGGGCGGCCCCGAAAGACCGCCCTCCGCTCTCCCGCCATGAGTCGAGATTTGGCTAATGGATAAGCTTAAAGTCCAAGTGCCCACGCGTGGTATTGACGCGCGAAACCTCGATAATCACGCGCTGGCCCAGTTCATAGCGAGTCCCCGTGTCGGCGCCCGTCAGCGTAAGCGCATCCTCGTCGAACTCGAACCACTCGTTGCCCAGACTCTTGATCGAAACCAAGCCTTCGACCTGCGTCAGGTCCAAGCGCACAAAGAGGCCCATGCTGCTGACCCATGAGACCGTTCCGGCATAGCGCTCGCCCAGGCGATCCTCATAGTACTGGGCAATCTTGATCTTTTGCGTCGCATGGCTAGCGGCATCTGCCGCGCGCTCGGCATCGCTGCATGCGCGGCAGATCTGCGGCAGAATGCGCGGCAGCGACTCGCGCCCCTTGCCGATCAGCCGCGGTGTACGGACCAGGGCGTCCTTGCCGCCGAGCTGCTCATAGGCCAACTGCAGTTTGAGCACGCGGTGCACCACCAGATCGGGGTAGCGACGGATGGGACTCGTAAAGTGACAGTAGCACGGCGCGGCGAGCGCAAAGTGGCCCTCGTTGCGCGGCTTGTACAGTGCGCGCTGCATGCTGCGCAGAAGCAGCGTGTTGACGAGCGGTGCGTTGGCCGTACCGGCGGCAGCATCAACTGCAGCCTGTAGCTCATCGGGACTCCCCAGGGCGATACCGGCAGCACGGCGATCGTCGATGATGCCCAGCTGCGCCAGCGCAACGGCGGCACCGTGCAGGCTATCGGGGCTCGGATCCTCATGCACGCGATAGCAGGCCTCGATATCACGGTCTGCCAGCCACTCTGCAACGCACTCGTTGGCGAGTAGCATGGCTTCCTCGATAAGCGACGTGGCACACGAACGCTCGCGCGCCACAATCTGCACGGGTACTCCGTCCTCATCCAATAGAGCGCGAATCTCGGCCGTGTCAAAATCGACTGAGCCGCGGGCACGACGAATACGACGGCGAAGTTCGGCGAGTTCGTTGGCGGCGACAAGGAAATCGCCGAGGTCGACGTTATAGCCGCGAGCAGTTTCCTCGCACGCAAGACCGCGCTCAAGCGCCTCCTCGCGCGAGGCCTCAGCAGCCGCAACATCCTCAGCGGCGCCTTCCAGCACCGAATACTCAACCGCGTCGGCACGCACCAGCAGCGCCTCGGCGCCGTCATAGTCCATACGCACACGCGAGCGAATCACGCTGGGGTACGGATCGTAATGCCGCACGCGACCCTGCGCATCGAGCTCAATGTCAACGGTAAACGCAAGACGGTCCTCGTCAGGGCGAAGCGAGCATAGGTCACAGGACAGGCGTTCGGGCAGCATGGGAAGCACGCGATCGGCCAGATACACCGATGTCGTACGATGGCGAGCCTCAAGATCGATATGCCCGTCCCAAGCCACATAGTGAGAAACGTCAGCGATATGCACACCCAGCTTGTAGCCACCCTCGGGCGTGCGCTCAAGCGAAATGGCATCGTCAAAGTCGCGCGCGTCGACCGGGTCGATCGTGATGACAAAGCGGTCGCGCAGATCGCGGCGGAGCGGGTCCTTAAGCGCCGCGGACACATCGAGCGAAAGCCCCTCGGCCTCGTCCAGCGCGGCCTCGGGATAGCTATCGGTATAGCCGTAACGCGCCATCACGTATTGAACGCCCAAATCGGGCGCGTCATCTCCGCCAATGCGGCGTTCGATCGTCACGGTGCCCGATTCCAGGCGCGTCGGGTAGGTCAAAATGCGCGCGACAACGGCATCACCCGGGTGGACGCCCAGACGATCCGCCGAGGTATCCTCGGGCAGAATGAAGAAGTCGGCCTTCAGGCGCGAATCGAGCGGCTCGATCACACCGAGCGGACCAGCGGTCTGGTACGTACCCACCACGCTTATGGCTGCGCGCTCAACCACGCCTTCGATCACGGCGCGCCGCTCACCGTGCGGGCTGTTCTTAATGCTCACGGCTACGGTATCGCCATCCATGATCTCGCGCTTACCGCGGCCCATGACCTTGTAGTCGCCGTTTTCGGTTACAACGTAGGCGCTATGCTCATGGAGCTGCACGCGCCCGGTCAGGCTCGGACGGCGTTCGCTGCGCACCGGCCCGCGCTTATTGCGAGCTCCACGCTTATGCTTGTTATTGCGCCCCATGGCGCCTCCTAACTATCGATTGCGAACTCCAAAGAGTCTACCCAAATGATCCGTTTTCCTGCCGTCCCCTAGGGATCAAAAAACGGGCCGCCCCGCAAGAGACGACCCGTTGGAAGGGATGAATTCCAGGCATGCCTACACGCGCAGGTAGCGGCGCATGGCGATGGCAGAACCAAAGAGACCGATAATCACGCCGACCAGAATCAGCGCAGCATAGGTCACCAGGTAGTACTGCATCGGCAGGGCAAACGACATCCAGCCGATGCTCTCCTGCAAACGCGGAATCATCAGATTGCGCAGCAGCTCCAGAACGCCGATGGAAAGCAGCGAGCCCAAAATGGCCTGCAGTACGCCCTCGGTGATAAACGGGCCGCGAATGAAGCCGTTGCTGGCGCCGACCAGACGCATAATCGCAATCTCACGACGACGCGCCGTGATGGACAGGCGAATCGTGTTGTTGATGAAGATGAATGCGATAAAGGTCAAAAGGCCAACGAGCACCACGGCGGCGATGCGGATGTAGTTGGTCACCTGGAACAGGCGGCTCACTTCCTCCTGGCCGTACAGCACGCTCGCGTTGACGTCGCCGTCATCCGCGATCTTCTGGAAGTCGGCGTTCTTCTTGAGCTTCTGGGCCGTGCTCTCGACCTTGGACGGATCGTCCATCTCAATTGCAAACGAAGCCGGCAGCGGGTTCTGGCCATCGAGCGCGCTCATGGTGGCGTCGGCGTTGCCCGACATCTTGCTCGTATACTCGGCCAGCGCGTCGTCCTTGTCCTTGTACGTCACGGACTTGACGTTGCTCCACGTCTTGAGCTCAGCCTCAAAGGCCTGAACATCTGCCTGGTCGGCGTCATCGCTAATAAAGGCGTTGATGACGACCTGATCCTCGACGGTGCCGATCACGGAGTTCAGCATCGCGGAGCCCATGATGAACAGGCCGATGATAAACAGCGAAAGGAAGATCGTGATGACGGCGCCGAGCGAGGTAGTCCAGTTACGGAAGAAGTGACTGATTGCCTCTTTGAAGGAGTAGCCCACGTTAGTTGGTGCCATAGTTGCCGTAACCTCCCCTCTCCTGGTCGCGGATAACGTGGCCGCCCTCGAGGGCGATCACGCGACGGTGCATGCTATCGACCATCTCGCGGTCGTGCGTGGCGACGATCACGGTGGTGCCGGTGCGGTTAATACGCTCGAGCAGCTTCATGATGCCCAGCGAGATCGCCGGGTCGAGGTTACCCGTGGGCTCGTCGCAGATCAGCAGCGGCGGACGGTTGACCATAGCGCGGGCGACGGCGACGCGCTGCTGCTCGCCACCGGAAAGCTGGTCGGGCAGCGAGTCCATCTGATCGGCCAGACCGACCAGACGCAGCACCTCCGGCACCTGGCTGCGAATGACGCCCTTGGGCTTGCCGATGCACTGCAGAGCAAACGCCACGTTTTCGTAGGCGGTTTTTTGCGGCAGGAGCTTAAAGTCCTGGAACACGGCGCCAATCTGGCGGCGCAGGAACGGAACCTTGCGGTTCTTGATCTTCATGAGGTCCTGACCGGCAACCAGGATGCGACCGCTCGTCGGCTTGACGTCGCGGTTGAGCGTCGACAGCAGCGTGGTCTTACCCGAGCCGGAGTGACCGACCAGGAAGACGAACTCGCCCGGATAGATCTCGATGTTGATGTCGTCGAGTGCAGGCTTGTTGGGCTGTGCCGGATAGATCTTGGTGACATGCTCCATAAGGATGACGGGCTCGACACCGGCCTGCTTGGCCATCTTCTTGCGGCTGGCCTGCGGATCGATGGGCGCAAACACCGACGTAAAATCGGGGTTGTTGAGCGCGTTATCGAGGCTTGCGACCTCGGCCGCCTGATCGCTCTCGACCACCGGGGCAGCAGGCTGCGTGGGGTCGGGAATAGCGGCAAAGAGACCGGACTGCGCAGGCTGAGGAGCCGGTGTCGCAGGGGCCATGGGGTCGGGAATGCCGGCCATGGTAGGCTGCGGCGTGGCAGCGCCAGCCTGAGGCTGCTCCACGCGAGCGGTCACGGCCTGAACGGGCTCAAAACCCGCCGTGCCGGAAAGCGCGACATCGCTGGTGGGATTGTAGGCAAAGGGATCGGATGCCGGCTGTGCCTGATCTGCCGGCTGAGCGGGGGCCTGAGCAACAAGCTGGCCCTCTGAATCCGGAGTGGCGAAACGACTGCCCTGGACGCCTGTCTGCGTCTTGGGGGCATCATCGCCCGCACCGGAGGTACGGAAGTGGTTACCCACTGGTGCTCCTTATCGTCGTGCGTTTAAACTACATGAGCGCTTTGTATTTTAGCAGCATTAGCTTTGCTGCACATAAGAAGCATGGCGGGGTTTGGGTCTCACCGGCCGGGCGCAGGGTTACCTCCCAAATCGTCCTCGCGCATGGCCGGCATTTGTCCTGCTCCTGCGGAGCTGCGGACAAACGCCGGCCTGCGCTGCGGAAAGATTTGGGAGGTAACCCTGCGCCCGGCCTGCGGCTACTATGGGGCCGACGCACCAACTTGAGATGCTGCGCATACAAAATTGGAAGGGTCTGAATTGCACTTTGCTGGGATGGGCTCGTTTCCCCATGGGAACTTTGCTTGGCAGGACTCTAATTTAAATTCAGCATAAACAGGGGCGCCCTCTTTGAGGACGCCCCTGTTCTGGCTTGTTTGCGGTTGTCGACGCGATACTTTGCCTCGTCTTGCCTTATGCCAAGAACTCCTTGGTGGTCGCCACGATGTTGGCGGCGTCCAGGCCGTACTTGTGCAGGAGCTCGGCACCCGGGCCGGACTCGCCGAAGGTGTCGTTGACGCCAATCTTCTTGAGCGGCGTCGGGCACTGCTCACACAGAACGTCGGCAACGGCGCTGCCCAGGCCACCGATCACGGAGTGCTCCTCGACGGTCACGACGTGACCGGTCTTGGTGGCGCTCTTGACGATCAGGTCGGCGTCGATGGGCTTGATGGTGTGCATGTTGATGACCTCGGCATCGATGCCCTCGGCAGCGAGCTGCTCGGCGGCCTCGAGGGCCTCGCCGACCATTAGGCCGCAGGCGATGATGGTGACGTCGGTGCCCTCGCGCATGACGATGCCCTTGCCTACCTCGAACTTGTAGGTCTCGGGGTCGTTGATGACCGGCGAGGCCAGACGGGCAAAGCGCATGTACACGGGGCCGTCGCACTCGTAGGCGGCGCACGTCACGGCACGAGCCTCCACGTCGTCGGCGGGAACGATAACGGTCATGCCGGGGATGACGCGCATGAGGGCGATATCCTCGCAGCACTGGTGCGTGGCGCCGTCCTCGCCCACCGAGATACCGGCGTGCGTGGCACCGATCTTAACGTTAAGGTGCGGATAGCCGATGGAGTTGCGGACCTGCTCAAAGGCGCGGCCAGCGGCAAACATGGCAAAGGTGCTCGCAAAAGCAACGCGGCCGGTGGTCGCGATACCGGCGGCAACACCCATCAGATTGCTCTCGGCAATGCCCACATCGAAGAAGCGGTCGGGGCAGGCTGCCTTAAACTTGCCGGTCTGCGTGGCGGCGGCCAGGTCGGCATCGAGGACCACAAAGTCATCGTGCTCGTTGGCGAGCTCGACGAGGGCCTCACCGTAGCTTACGCGCGTGGCGATTTTCTTGACGTCTGCCATCCTAGAGCTCCTCTCCGGCGGCCGTGAGCTCTGCCATGGCCTGCTCAAACTGTTCATCGTTGGGGGCCTTGCCGTGCCAACCCACCTGGTTCTCCATAAAGGAAACGCCCTTGCCCTTGGTGGTCTCGGCGATGATGGCGGTCGGCTGACCCTTGGTGGCGCGGGCCTCGGCAAAGGCGGCGCGGATCTGATCGAAATCGTTGCCGTCGGCGAGCTCCACCACGTGGAACTTGAAGGCGCGGAACTTGTCGGCGAGCGGCATGGGGTCGTTGACCTCCTCGACGGGGCCGTCGATCTGCAGGCCGTTGTGGTCGACGATCACGCAGAGGTTGTCAAGCTGCTGGTTGCCGGCAAACATGGCGGCCTCCCAAACCTGGCCCTCCTCGCTCTCGCCGTCGCCCAGCAGGGCGTAGGTGCGATAGTCGTCGCCCCAGTGCTTGGCGGCAACGGCCATGCCCACGGCGGCGGAGATGCCCTGGCCGAGCGAACCGGTGGACATATCGACGCCCGGGGTGTCGTTCATGTTGGGGTGACCCTGCAGGTGGCTGCCGATGTGGCGCAGCGTCTCGAGATCCTCCTTGGGGAAGAATCCGCGCTCGGCGAGCACAGCGTACAGACCAGGCGCGCAATGACCCTTGGAAAGCACGAAGCGATCGCGGTCGGCCTTGCGGGGGTCGGCCGGGTCGACGTTCATTTCCTCAAAGTACAGATAGGTCATGATGTCGGCAGCGCCGAGCGAACCGCCCGGATGGCCGGACTTGGCAGCGTGCACGCCGGTGACGATGCCCTTCCTTACCTCGTTGGCAACCTTTTTGAGCTCTTCGTCGCTCATTGTGCCTTCCTTTCATCCTCTTAAGACAAGATGCGCACGGCACGGAAAGGTAGTCCCAACACAGCCGCGATGCACGTACGTCATTCATTATGCTGGAAACTGGAAGCTTTACCAGAGTATTTATCATTATTTGAACAATTGAGCAGGCAGAACCGCTGATGAAACGGTTTATCAATGTGAACGTCTTTTGGATGGAACGCAGTCGGCCCTACGCGTTAATGTCCTTGAATCCCTCACCGAAGGTTTCCGTAACGTCGGCGACCGTCACAATGGCGTGAGGATCGCGCTCGCGCACGATCGTTTTGAGGGTGTTGAGCTCGCGGCGGCTCACAATGACCATGATCACCGGCTTCTCGGCACCCGAGTACATGCCGGTCGCCCTAAACTTGGTGCAGCCGCGGCCCAGGCCATACATGATGTCGGCCGCGATATCGGGAAACTTGTCCGAGATGATGAGCACCATACGGCGCCTGTTGCCACCGTCGACCACGGCATCGATCACGTAGCCGCTAATGACCATCGAAAGGCCCGCATACAGCGCGTTTTCGACCGAAAAGACCGGGGCCGACAGCGCGCACACGGCAACATCGATCGCCATGACGGTCGAGCCAACCGGCAGCGATGTGTTGCGCGAGATGATCTGGCCGATCGTGTCAGAGCCGCCAGTGTTGGCACCGGCGCGCAACACCATGCCATACCCGATGCCCGTGATAATGCCGCCCCACATAGCGGGCAGCATCAGGTCGGCATGTGCCAGCGGCGCCGCAAACGGAGCGAACAGGTCGGTGAAAAAACCCAGCAGCACAAAACCGGTCGCCGTCTGCACCACGTAGAACATGCCACCCTCGCGCATAACAACCAGCAGCAGCAAGGCATTCATCACGATGGTCTGGATACCGACGGGAAGCGATATGCCATGCGAGGCGCCGACCGCCTGAATAATGGTGGCAAGGCCTGTGACGCCGCCGGCGGCAAGGCCGTTGGGGATCAAAAACAAGTCTGTCGCGATAGCTGCCAGGGCGCAGCCAAACATAATCTTGGGCAAGTCATGAAAGAAGTTCATCGAAAGAATGCGCTTGATGTCCAGACGATATGCCATGCTGCCTCCCTCAAAAAAGCGCACCCAAACGAGTGCGCTTTGAACTTCTTGCTGTATTCGATTCTACCGATTCACCGGGCAAATACCACCCCTGCGCAGTGTTTGCATCGACCCGGAGCCAATCATGTGCCTAGGCAGACGATGCTTCCGCATCGGCGTTGCCGGTTGCCCAACGATGGTAGCCGATCACAAACGGATCCAGATCGCCATCGTCGAGAACGGCCTCGACGTTGCTGGTCTCCACGCCCGTGCGCAGGTCCTTGACCATCTGATACGGGTAGAGCACGTAGCTGCGAATCTGGTTGCCAAAACCGATCGTGGTCTTGGGCCCGCGAATCTCATCCAGGGCCTCGGCGCGCTTCTCGAGCTCGATCTCGTACAGACGGGCCTTGAGAATCTGCATGCACGCGGCCTTGTTTTGAATCTGGCTGCGCTCGTTTTGGCAAGTGACAACGATGCCGCTGGGAAAATGCGTCACGCGTACGGCAGAGTCGGTGGTGTTGACGCCCTGGCCGCCCGGACCGCTCGCGTGATACACGTCCACGCGGATATCGTCGGGACTGATCTCGATGTCGATATCGTCAGGCAACACGGGAATGACCTCGACGCCGGCAAACGTGGTCTGGCGGCGCTTCTTATCATCGGTGGGGCTGATGCGTACCAGGCGGTGAACGCCGGCCTCGGCGCGCAGCATGCCAAACGCGTCCTTGCCCTCGACGGTAAAGGTCGCACGGTCGATGCCGATGACCTCAGCCGCGGGGCAGTCGTTAATGGTGACCTTCCAGCCGCGACGCTGGCAGTACTTCATGTACATCTTAAAGAGCATGAAGGTCCAGTCCTGTGCCTCCAGGCCACCCTGTCCGGGCTTGATGGTCACAATCGCGTCGCCGTGATCGAACTCACCGGTAAACCAGCTCGAAAGCTCGAGCTCGTCGATAGCGCGGGCCAGGCGTTCTGCCGTAGCGGCAGCCTCCTCGCGCAATGCGGCGGCATCGGGGTCGTCGCCCATCTCCTCGGCAAGCTCCAGCGCCGCGCGGGCGTCAGATAGCTCGCCGCGCGCGGTATCCACGGCAGCGATATCTTCCTTGGCGCGAGCGATCTCCTCCATGGTGGCGCGAGCGGCGTCGGCGTCATCCCAAAAGCCGGGGGCCACGCTTTTTGCCTCGAGCTCGGTCACGCGCGTGCGCTTCTCGTCCAAATGAAGATACGACTCGACCTCGCCGAGCCGGTCCGCAAACGCGTCCAGCTCGGCGGGCGTTACCTCTAAAGCCTCGGCCATTAACGATTCCTGCCGTGGCAGTACTTGAACTTCTTGCCGCTGCCGCAGGGGCAAAGGTCGTTGCGGCCCACGTTGACATAAGGGTCATCGCTCTCGGACTTGCGGTAGGTGGTCACCTTGCCGCCGTTGTTGACAGCAGCCGGGCCTCCCTGGACGGCCGTACGAGCCTGAACCTGTGCCTGCTTGCGCAGCACCGAGCTGCCGTTGTCGCCATCGACGTCGGCGGGGCCGGAGAAGCGCGCACCCTCGAGCGCGGGGTCCTCCTTGTGCTCCACGGCCTGCGGGGCGGCCTTGATCTCGATGCGCAGAACGGTGCGCAGGTAATCCTCGTACATGGTGTCAACGAGCATCTGGAAGGCACCATAAGCCTCAGTCTTGTACTCGACCAGCGGGTCGCGCTGGCCAAAGCCGCGCAGTCCGATACCGGTCTTGAGGTAGTCCATCTCCTGCAGGTAGTTCATCCAGCGGGTATCGATGACGCGCAGCATGACCTGGGTGTTGAGCTCGCGCATGAGGTCCTCACCCAGGCGCTCGGCCTTCATGTTGTAGCACTTCTCAACGTAGGCCAGGACATCGGCAGCCAGGGCCTCGAAGTCCTCGTCGGGGAACTTGGGCGTGTCGATATGCCCGGTGAGCTCCACGACCCACTTGCGCAGGCCCTCGAGATCGCGCTCGCCATCGTGGCTGTCCTTGGTGCAGAACTCCTGAACACAGCGGTACACGGTATCGTGCATGACCTCGGTGATGTGATCGGTCAGGTCCTTGCCGTCCAGAATCTTGTTGCGCTCGGCGTAGATGACCTGGCGCTGCTTGTTCATGACGTCGTCGTACTCAAGAACGCTCTTGCGCATGGAGAAGTTGATGCTCTCGACCTTGTGCTGGGCGTTCTCGACGGCCTTGGAGATGATCTTGTGCTGGATGGGCATGTCGTCGCCCATGTCGGCGGTAACCATCATCTTGGAAACGCGGTCCATCTTGTCGCCGCCGAACAGGCGCATGAGGTCGTCCTCGAGCGACAGGTAGAACTGAGTCTCGCCCGGATCGCCCTGACGACCGGAGCGGCCACGCAGCTGGTTGTCGATACGACGGGACTCATGGCGCTCGGTGCCGATGACGGTCAGGCCGCCGGCGGCAAGCACGCGCTCGCGTTCGGCCTTGCAGGTCTCCTTGGCCTCAGCGTTAAACTGCTCGAGCTGCTCGGGCGTCACGTCCTCCATGGTCAGGCCCTCGTACTCAAGGCGCTCGCGCACCAGCTCGTCGGGATTGCCACCCAGCAGGATGTCGGTACCACGACCGGCCATGTTAGTAGCGATGGTCACGGCGCCGTAGCGTCCGGCCTGGGCAACGATATGAGCCTCGCGCTCGTGATGCTTAGCGTTGAGGACCTCGTGCGCGATACCGCGCTTGGTAAGGGCGGCCGACAGCTTCTCGGAGCTTTCGATGGAGACGGTGCCCACCAGGACCGGCTGGCCCTTGGCGTGACGTCGCTCGACGTCGTCGGCAACGGCGTTGTACTTGGCCTGGATGGTGCGGTACACCAGGTCCTCGTGGTCGACACGCTGAACGGGCTTGTTGGAGGGGATAACCTCGACGGGCAGCTTGTAGATCTCGCGGAACTCGGCATCCTCGGTGAGTGCCGTACCGGTCATGCCGGAGAGCTTGTCATACAGACGGAAGTAGTTCTGCAAGGTGATGGTGGCCAGCGTCTGGTTCTCCTCGCGCACGAGCACGCCCTCTTTGGCCTCGATGGCCTGATGCAGGCCCTCGGAGTAGCGGCGGCCTTCCATGATGCGGCCGGTGAACTCGTCGACGATCTTGACCTCGCCGTTGGTGACCACGTACTGCTTGTCGCGGTGGAACATGTACTGGGCCTTCAGCGCCTGCTGCAGGTGGTTGACCAGCTGACCGGAGAGATCGGCATAGATGTCATCGATACCCAGGCGGCGCTCAATCTTCTTAAGGCCGCGCTCGGTGGCGGCGATAGTGTGCTTGGCCTCGTCCATGACGTAGTCGCCCGTGGGCTCTACGTCCTCGGTGGCGGTGAGCATGTCGTGCGAGACGTCCTCGCCGCGCTCAAGGCCGCGCACGGCACGCGCGAAATCCTTGTAGGTGCTGGCGGACTTGGTGCCGGCACCCGAGATGATGAGCGGGGTACGTGCCTCGTCGATCAGGATGGAGTCGACCTCGTCGACGATGGCGTAATGGTGGCCGCGCTGCACGCGCTGCTCGGGGCGAGTGACCATGTTGTCGCGCAGGTAATCGAAACCGAACTCGGAGTTGGTGCCGTAGGTGACGTCTGCCTGGTAGGCCGGACGCTTGAGCTCGAGCGGCATGTTGTTCTGGAGCAGACCGACGGTCATTCCCAGGTACTTGTAGATGCGGCCCATCCACTCGGAGTCGCGCTTGGCCAGGTAATCGTTGACGGTAACGACGTGTACACCCTTGCCGGCAATAGCGTTGAGGTAGCCGGCCAGCGTGGAGACCAGGGTCTTGCCTTCGCCGGTCTTCATCTCGGCGATATGCCCCTCGTGCAGTGCCATGGCGCCAATGAGCTGCACGTCAAAGTGACGCATGCCCGTGATGCGCTTGGAAGCCTCACGCACGGTGGCAAAAGCCTCGGGGAGCATGTCGTCGAGCGACTCGCCGTTGGCGTAACGCTCACGGAACTTATCGGTCTGGGCGCGGAGCTCTTCCTCGGTCATCTTCTCAAACTGGGGCTCAAGACCGTTGATCTGATCGACGATCTTGTAGTAGCGCTTAAGGTCCTTATCGGATCCAAAGGACAGCAGCTTTGACATGAATCCCATGTGGTTTTCCTTTTTGGCCATCGCCCACGCCATGCAGCCTCGGGCGAGTTAAACACAGATAAATGTACTTTAGCCAAACAGGACGCGGCCTATACGGTCGACCTCGACCGCCACGTAATAACTACGACCCGACCGACCTGCCAAAAAGGGACTGGTTTATTTTGGCAGGTTTTATCTGGGAAAACGCCGTCACTCTGCCATTTGGTGCAAACCAACCTGTCCCCTTCGCACCAATCTGGTGCAATGGGGACGAGCTAGCTTGCACCAATAAAAAGAAAAGGGCCGCGCACCCGAACGGATGCACGGCCCTTATGCCATGAATGCGAGCGATTCCGCGGCGAGCTATTTACTCAGCAGCCTCGGTGGTCTCGGCCTCGGCAGCGGCCTCCTCGACGGGAGCCTCTGCGGGAGCCTCGGCGGCCTGCTTGGCAGTCTCCTCGGCAAACTTAGCGGCACGCTTAGCCTTCTCGGCAGCCTTAGCCTCAGCGGCGGCCTTGCGAGCAGCCTCGGCCTCAGCAGCCTTGGCGGCCTTGGCAGCCTTGGCCTCCTCAGCCTTCTTGAGCTGGGCGGCAGCGGCGCCACCGAACTTGTCGGCGAAGCGCTGGACGCGTCCACCGGTGTCGACGAACTTCTGCTGGCCGGTGTAGAACGGGTGGCACTCGTTGCAAAGCTCGACCTTCATCTCGGACACGGTAGCGTGCGTCTTGAAGGTGTTGCCGCAGGAGCACGTCACCGTGCACTCGACATACTGGGGATGGATACCCTGCTTCATGGTAGGACTCCTTATTGGTCAGGCGCTGGTTACCGATCAGCGCATAAGGCGTCTTGGTTTCCGACCAAGACAACAAACTCGGCTATGGTACCACGGCGCCGCGCGTCCCACAAAAGGTTCACGGTCTTTTCGGAACGACACGAATCTGACCCATCGAAACACATCTCCACCGTTCCTTCAACTGGGAAAATGCCGTCCCCGGGGCCTGAGAAGGGCCCCGGGGACGTTCGACTGACTGCGGGAACGGCCTTTCCGCTCAATGTGTTCGGCTGAGATCGGAAATCAACCAAACTGAACTAGGTTCAGTTGACATGGTTAAAAACGAGGGGCGACGCTTTTGCGTCACCCCTCGTCCCGGCCGGTTGCTTTAGTTGTACACACGGTAGTTACACTTGAACTGGGTTATGTGTCCATAGTTGGAGCGGTACCAACCCGACGTATAGCTGATTGCCTCTGCGCCTAGATAGTCGTAGCCCTTGTTGTAGCGAAGCTGACGGTAGGTCGTGTCGTACTCTGCTACGTAAAACGTGTCTCCAGAGAAGGCTTTGTACCGGTCTTTAACCGTCGAAGCCATGTACGCGGGTTCGACATCGCCTTTCTCTCCGTTGAGCGCATAGACGGGTGCCGCGATTCCGCATAAAGCCGTTGCCACGAGGATGGCGTAGACAGCCATGCGCGACGCATTGGACTTCAGCTGTTCAAATAGTTTCATGTCATTCATCTCCCTCGTATGTATCGAGGTATTCCTGCTTGAGCGTCTGCGAGGACGACTCGATCTTTTCCACGAGCGTGCCGGCCTCGATGAAGTAGAACGAGTTGGTGAGGTCTGCCAGGTCGTCGAGCAGATGGCTTGAAATGA